>JBJERK010000236.1:0-2636 GCA_051882255.1 Ruminiclostridium sp. | reverse complement strand
GATAAAATATATGATTCGGTTATGCTCCTTACAGAGGAAAAGCAGAAAGCCGCCTATGAAATAATAAAAATAATAAGTCAATTATAACAACAACCCATTCGGCGCAATACCGAATGGGTTGTTGTTATCTTTTATCAGAACGTAAAATCCAGCGGTCCTTCCGAGGACATACTCTCCTGCTCCGCCTTTACCGGCTCGCTTCCGAAATCGAAGTTGTCCTCCTTTTTCGGCGGCTTGTTTATAACCGGACGACCCGACTCTGCCATTGTGGACATACTCTTAAGCTCGATTGTATGGTCGCTGGGAGCGATTTCAAAATCCTCCTCGTCCTTCTTCTCGTCGGAGGGAGTAACTGCGGTTACGAAATGGTGTCCCTGTCCGTAATAGGCGTTTTCGCCGTGCTTTCTGAGATAATGCTTGTCAAGAAGCGCCTCCTGGATACGGGTAAGACCGAACTGGAAATTGGTGTTGTAAACCGCCATTTCCGCAACGGTTTCAAGAACAACTGCGTTTTCAACCGCCTTTTCGGGGCTTTCTCCCCAGGTGAAAGGACCGTGGGAAGCCACAAGACAAGCGGGAATATCCATGCAGTTTATCCTGCGGCGGGCAAAGGTGTCTGCAATTGCGTAACCCGTATTCTTTTCGTAGTCCTCCTCGATAAGCCCGGTTTCCATAGGGATTGTGCAGGGAATATCCCCGTAGAAATAGTCGGCGTGGGTTGTGCCGTATGCAACAATATCAAGCCCCGCCTGCGCCCAGATTGTAGCAAACTTTGAGTGGGTATGTACAACGGCGGAGATTTCCTCAAAGGACTGATAAAGGGCGATGTGTGATGGAGTATCCGAGGAAGGGTTAAGATCGCCCTCAACAACATTTCCCTCCATATCCACAATAACCATATTCTCGGGAGTAAGCTCCTCATATTTTACACCCGAGGGCTTTATAACAATAAGCTTTTTCTCTCTGTCGATTGCCGAAACGTTGCCCCAGGTAAGCTTTACAAGCCCCTCTTCCTTAAGTCTTAAGTTTGCGGCATAAACCTTTTCTCTTAATTCTTCAAGCATTTCTCTTCAACCCTTCGTAAAAACGATATAGTATAATCATTATACACCTAATACCGGACTATTGCAATATCCCGATTAAAATTCTACAAATACTTGTAAAACTGTTATTAGTTTTTGTGCAGTATTTTATCCTCGGCGCTTATGAAATAACAGGGAAGCACTCTTCCCTTTTCGTCAAACTCCACTCCCTCGGATAAAAGCAGCTCTTTTTGCCTGTTTCCTCCGCCGAAGGCGAAGGCGCTTGAAACCTCGCCGAATCTGTTTACTATACGATGGCAGGGGATTTCTCCCGGTCTTGGATTTGCGTGCAGGGCGTAGCCCACAACCCTGGAAAGTCTGGGATTGCCCACAAGCCTTGCTATCTGTCCGTAAGAAGCTACCTTCCCCCGCGGCACGGACTGCACCACAAGATAAATTTCTTCAAAAATACTCAAGACTGCACCTCAATATCATCAAGCCGCTCCAGCCAAAGTCTGCTTACAGCGTCGCTTGGCATACGCCAGTCAGCTCTCGGCGAAAGGGTAACGGAGCCTACCTTTGCGCTGTCCGGCATACAGGAGCGTTTGAACTGCTGATTGAAGAAGCGGCGGAAGAAGGTTTTGAGCCATTTCAGTATTGTTTCCCCGCTGTACTCTCCCCTGAATGCAGCAATCGCCATTCGGTAAACCTTTTCGGGCGGGCAACCCCAGCGCACCGCATAGTAGAGGAAGAAGTCGTGAAGCTCGTAGGGACCCACAAGGTCCTCGGTTTTCTGGGTAATGCTGTCGTTCTCCGCAGGCAGCAGCTCGGGGCTTACGGGCGTATCAAGAATATCCTTCAGCACAGCGCTGAGCCGCTCGTCCCCGCAGGTATCGCTGTAATAGCCAACGATATACCGCACAAGGGTCTTGGGAACGGAAGCGTTTACCCCGTACATTGACATGTGGTCGCCGTTATAGGTAGCCCAGCCCAGCGCCAGCTCCCAGCAATGGCAGCAGCGCTTGCGCTATCCGCCTGCTCCGCCGTTCAGAACGGAGCCGAAACGGAT
The DNA here is from genome assembly GCA_051882255.1 of Ruminiclostridium sp. Taxonomy (GTDB): domain Bacteria; phylum Bacillota; class Clostridia; order Oscillospirales; family Ruminococcaceae; genus Ruminiclostridium_E. The sequence goes on along the minus strand of JBJERK010000236.1, from coordinate 545 downwards.
ACGATTCCGATTTTGGAGGATAATATCCCCGCAGGAGGAGGCATCATAATAACCTCCGAATCAGCCGAAAGCACATCTGAAGCCACCGAGACCGAGCAGGCGGAAACAGCCTCCTCCGAAGCCTCAAAGCCCGCCGAAACATGGGCAGATACCGATGAACCGCCTCTTGAACTGCCTTCGGCGGCAGATACGGAGGAAAGCTCCGAAGATGAATATGACGGCGAAATTAACTATATCGAGCTTACATATTATGATATCACCCTTGAAATGGGAGACAGCTCCATGCCCATCGTCACCATGTATCCCGATAACGCACCCGATAAATCCGAGATATGGAGCAGCTCAGATGAAAGCATAGCAGAGGTTGACGATATCGGAAATATCACCGCCCTTTCCGAGGGAGAATGTGTAATAAAGGTGCAGTCCGCCGTCAGCCCCGAGGTATTTGCGGAGGTATATGTCACCGTAATTTCCCCCGAAGAGGAGGAAACGGAATCGGAGACCGAGTCATACAGCGAAAACGAAAGCGATATACAGCTTACCTA
>JBJERK010000235.1:0-2641 GCA_051882255.1 Ruminiclostridium sp. | reverse complement strand
AGCAGTGTCCGATATGGGGATTGCCTGATGGGTAGTAAATCGGGGTGGTTATATAGTATTTCTTGCTCATTTTCGTTACCTCTTTTTATATGTTTTATTTTTTGGCAGTAGTTTTGCCTCACATTCGTCCCTTTTCCCCGCAGAATGAGGGAATTATTATGTGATTTTTAATCAGATACAGCAAAATTATCCCTCTTTCTCAGTTTTTCGGTGCAGAATATGCATACGCTTTACCGTAAAATCATTCATATTATGCAAATATTTAATAAATAGTATAGCACAAAAAGGCAGATTTGGCAATATGTAAAAATTTTTGCAAGAAAAATTTACATTTTTCACATAAAACACTTGATTTTTTTCCCGTTTTCTATTAAAATATATCTTATAGGCTGCGCTCTTTTTTGGAGAGCGTTACCTGTGTCGTAAAAAACGCCGCACCGCCGCCCCTATGCGTTGCAGTTTGCAAAGAGCGCCAAAGCGACCTGCGGTAGGAAAGGCAGAAGGCCATGAAAACGGCAAAGCCGTTTTCCACAAGACGAAAGGACAGGTTCAGTTATGTCAAACAGATTATTTCAGGGCGTAGTTCATCAGATGAGAGATACCATAGGCAGAGTCATCGGCGTTATCGACGAGAACGCAACGGTGGTTGCCTGCAGCGAGCTTTCCAGAATCGGAACCTCCAACGACTTCTTCTCAATCGAGTTCGGAGAGTCCCACGATATTTTTATCCGTGACGGCTATACCTATAAGCCCTTCGGAGTACATGTAAAGCCCGACTATGCTGTTTTTGTAGAGGGTACAGACGAAATCGCAGGCAAATATGCCTCCATTCTCGCAATTTCCCTTTCCAGCATAAAGCAGTACTACGACGAAAAGTACGACAGAAACAACTTTGTAAAGAATATAATCCTTGATAACGTTCTCCCCGGAGATATAAGCGTAAAGTCGAGGGAGCTGCACTTCAACGCAGATATAAACCGTGTTGTTTTCCTTATCAACATTGTAGCCTCCAACGACGTATCCGCCTATGACGTTATCCAGAACCTGTTCCCCGATAAGAACAAGGATTTCGTTTTCAATATCAACGAGAGCGACATTGTATTAGTCAAGGAAATCAAGAACAACATTGACGTAAAGGATCTGGAAAAGCTTGCCCGCTCCATTTCCGATACCCTCCAGACCGAGTTCTTTACAAGGGTCAATATCGGTATAGGAACGCCTGTAATCGGGGTTAAGGATCTTGCACGCTCCTTTAAGGAAGCCCAGATTGCAATTGAGGTCGGTAAGGTTTTCGATACAGAGAAGAACATTGTAAGCTACGACAATCTCGGTATCGCAAGGCTTATCTACCACCTGCCCACAACCCTTTGTGAGACCTTCCTTAAGGAGGTTTTCAAGAAGGGCTCTATCGAATCCCTGGACCACGAAACCCTGTTCACAATCCAGCGCTTCTTTGAGAACAACCTTAACGTTTCCGAAACCTCAAGAAAGCTTTTTGTACACAGAAACACCCTTGTTTACAGACTTGACAAGATAAAGAAGCTTACAGGTCTTGACTTAAGGGAGTTCGACCACGCAATTATCTTCAAGATTGCGCTTATGGTTAAGAAATACCTTTCCGCAGATCCCGTTAAGTTCTAATGCGGGTACGGGACAAGGTGCAGAGCGTAAGCAGACGGACTGCACCAAAAGCATACTTATACGACACTTATTACAGCACAGTTTTCTGACATACTTTCTGACGAGGCGGCACTTTCTGTCCGCCTCGCAGTTTCCTGACAGCATTTCCGAAAACGGGGTTCTTGCGTGGTTTTCCTGTCGCAAAGAGGGAGAACTGCCCGTTTTTAAGGAAAATAATGAAAATAACCGACCAATTTATTGAAAAGGTGATTTAATGGTAGAATTAAAGAACGTTGACGTGCATTACGTTGACGGAGTAAAGGGCGGAGTTGACGCGCTCAACGACGTTAACCTGCGTATAAACGACGGAGAGTTCGTTTTTGTCGTAGGTAACAGCGGCGCAGGAAAAAGTACCCTGCTTAAGCTCCTTACAAGGGAAATCCAGCCCACCAGCGGCAGAGTTTTTGTAAACGGCTATAACCTTTCAAAGCTCCGTAACAGAAAGCTGCCCTACTTCCGCCGTTCTCTCGGTATGATTTTCCAGGACTTCCGCCTTATCCCCTCTCTTACGGTGTATGAGAACGTGGCGTTTGTTCTGAGAGTAATCGACAAGTCGAAGAAATACATAAGACAGCGCGTCCCTTACGTGCTTAACCTTGTTAAGCTGGGAGACAAGGCGAAATGCTACCCCGGACAGCTTTCCGGCGGCGAGCAGCAGCGCGTCGCTATTGCAAGAGCCTTTGCCTGCGACCCGAAGATTATAATTGCGGACGAGCCTACGGGAAATATCGACCCGGAGCTTTCCTACGAGATAGTAGAGCTGCTTAAGGACATAAACGAGTGCGGCACAACGGTAATAATGGTTACTCATGAGCACGACCTTGTAAAATACTTCGGCGGCAGGATTATAAACCTCAAGGACGGCGTTGTAGCATTCGATGACTACATCGAGGGCGGGGACGTATGATACTAAAAACCATTTAAACTCAGGAAATCTTTGCAAAAATCCGGCACCGCTATC
>JBJERK010000234.1:4874-10646 GCA_051882255.1 Ruminiclostridium sp. | reverse complement strand
TCTCTTACGGAAGAGGAAATGCAGAGCCTTATCGAGCTGTTCAATGCAAGGGACGAGGAAGATAGTTTTGAATAAGCATCAAAGCTGAACTGATACAGCAAAGCGCCCGCCGTTCATGGCGGGCGCTTCTATGTTTATTCTTCAACCTTCGTTGTGGGAGAAGTAAATATAAGTATATTCTTCGTATAGGAAAGTATGGTTGAATCCTGATAAATATCAACCGTTCTCCTGCAGCTCTCTCCTGCCTTTACCTCGTCGGAGCAGTAGTCAATGCCAAGACCCGTGATGTTGCCGTTTTCGTCGGTAAGGAGTATTGTAACGTCGCCGGGAGTCATAGTAACGTCCTCTGTGGAATAAAGATTGTATTCCGCAGTAAGAACTCCGTCATTGTAGTCGCCTGTCGCCTGTAAATCCGCTTCCCAGGCAACAACTCTCTCATAGGTTTTAGGGAGAATTTCAAATTCATCCCAGCGTATGCTGCCGTCGGGCGTACCCTCGTCGCAGTAAATCATATTAACGTAGGTCATGCCCCTCGCAAGGGCGGGAACATAGACAAAGGTTTCGCCTATTACGTTTCCTTCCTTGTCCTTTGCGTAAGCGTTGGCGGATAAAGAAACCGTTTCATTGTAAATGCTTGTAATTGCGTAGATAAGGCAATAATCCTCGTAAAGCTTATAGGGCGCAATACTTATAAAAATACCGGGATATGAGTCGGAAAGAGGATACTTGACGCCCCAGTTCACCCTGTTGTAGTCCGAGGGGAGAGAGGCGAGAATTTCCTCCGCTGAAAGCTGCTGAGCGGTTGTTTCGGAAGCGGCGCTTTCTGTTCCGGGGGCTTCTGTTGTTGCCTGTGTTTCCGTTTCTTTGGGTGCAGTAGATTCTGCGGGGGCAGTCTGTTCGCTTGCGACAGTCTTTGGCTTATAAGCATAAATATCCGAGGAAGCGCCTTCTGTCGGAGTACCGCGGAATGCCACAAGACGAAAAACGTCAAAGCCCTCTTTCGTTTCCATAACAAGACCTGCCTCAAGCCCGCAGTCTGCCATATAGGAGAAAAGGTCAAGGCTTCCGTCACCGTTTTCACGGTAGAAGAAATCCCTGCCGTTGACTGTCTTTACCTCGCTAAGGTCGGCTACCAGCGTTTCGTAGTTTTCTCTTGAGGTGCAGCCGCAGAAAAGTACCGCATTTCCCTCCTTGTCCAGAATATTGAAGCCCGAATTTTCCTGCTTAAGCTCGAATTTGTGCCCGTTGGTGGTATCCACCCACACGTTCATTTTTCCGTAGTCTTCAAGCTTGAAAACGTACTGTAAATCTGAATATGAAGCGGATTCGGGAGCGTCGATAAAGACGTCCCTGTATTCCTCATTTTCGCTTTTCGTGCCGACTGAAAGGCTGCACGCCGACAAGGACAGTACAAGGGCGGCAGAGGTGATAGCTGCGGCAAATGCCTTAAAAAATCTTTTCATCTTAGTTCTCCTTATTCAGAGCCGTTCGGCTCTCATTGCATAAACGGACATTGAAGCGGCATTTTCCACCGAAAGGGTATAGATTCTCGAAAGCAGCAGGCTTTTCAGCTTTTGCGGCATAGCCTTAATCGCCGAGATTTTCTGCGGGAACAGCTCTCTTGCTATTTCTATTTCCCGTACAGCGTCGGTGCTGTCGGGGCAGGTAATATCCGCGGTTTTCAGTATGTCCCAGCCGCAGGCTGCCGCTGCTGTTTCGATTTCGTTGGGATAGAACATTGTGTGAATGTTGAAATGGTCTGAGCAGGGGTAGGCTTCGCAGATTGCCTGTATTTCCGCCGCCGAAAAGTGGGAGTACTGCGCTATTTCGGTAATTGCGGGATTCCATTCCGCAATACAGAGATTCAGTCCCCAGCGGCGGGTCTTGAAAAGTATATCGTGCAGCTCCTTCTGGGAGGACAGGTACCAAAGGCAGTGGGAAAGAATTATGTAGTCGAAGGAGTTGTCCTCGAAGTCAAAGGAGTCGCTGAGAATATTTACTCCAAGGTCTATATTTATCCGCTCGCCGAGCGCCGAGGTCATAAGCCGCTCTCTTGCCTCTCCCACGGTTTCGGGAGAGCCGTAGCCGGGACCTGCCACGTCCACGCCGTAGATAAAACCCCTGTCGCCAACGGTATAGGCAAGGGCTGCCGTGGTTTCTCCCTGACCGCAGCCTACTTCAAGTATCCTGCTTCCGCTTTCGATTTTCCAGAAGTCGATAAGCCGCAGTCTGTTCTCGATTGCGGCTCTGTTTATTTCTCCGTAAAGACCTGTGAGCCGCATTATTCTGTCTGCTCTTACCGATATATCTTCGGGCATAGGCTTACCTCCCTTGAATAAAGCTTAATGAATAAAGAACATTTACAATTTATAATTGATAATTGACAATTGACAATTGTGGTGTGCCCTGCGGGCACGGATTATGAAATACTGCTTTTCAAATCAATCGGCGAAGCCGATACCTTAATTATTCATTCTTCTTTATTCGTTATTCATTATTCATTTCTTGCTGAAAAGACTTTTCGACAAGCTGAGTCTTTTGTATAAAGCAAAAGCCCCCTGTAAAGCAGGGGGCGGGCTTTGCGTCCTTTAGGCGAGCCGCAGAAAACTGCGCCCGTTCAATAATCAGAATGTGCCGAGCTTACTGTGCACGCTGAACCTTACCGGAACGTAAGCATCTTGTGCAGGCGGTAACTCTGCAGGGAGTTCCGTTTACGATAGCCTTAACCTTCTGAACATTGGGCTTAAAGCTTCTGTTTGTACGTCTGTGTGAGTGAGAAACCTTAATACCGAAAGTGACACCCTTGCCGCAGATTTCGCATTTTGCCATGGGTCAGCACCTCCTTCATTTCTTTGAGTCTTTTAATCTGAAAACATCTGTTAAACAGTTTTTCACCGAATACCTTAATAGTTTATCAAAAATACCCGCCGTTGTCAATAGGTTTTAAAAATTTTTTTAAAATGCGACAAAAAACGGCTGGCTTATACCCTTAATATGTGCATTTCACTTAAATCCTCTGCCCGAACTTCGCCACCGTCTTTCTCATAAGCTCGTAATCAGCGCGGTAGTAGGGCGTCGCACCCTTTTCCCTGTCGTCCTCAACGTACTCCAGCAGGAAAAACACGGTGCTGTAGTCCTCGTTGTAGAAAAAGGTGCACTGCAAATAGGTATACTTTGAGGCGTAATAATTCACCGGTTCAAGGCTCAGCAGGTACGAAAGGTCGCTGCTCAGCGCCTCTGTAACCTCGTTTATTTTTTGCGGCAGGAACTGCACCTTCTTGGTTTTAGGTAAATTAAGCGCCTCCTTCTTCTCCTTTGAAGCAAGGGGCTTTTTCTTAAAAAACAGCATTTTTCTCTCCTTTTTCACTTTTACGGAAAAACCGCCCGCAGAAACGGGCGGTTGACTGTTGAAAAACTCTCTGCGGGGTGACGACGCAGATGACGGCTTCTCGGCAGCCTGATTATGCGCCGAGTGCCTTGTAGCTGTTATAAAGGAATATAAGGTAAAGAATGCTTGCAACAATCTGAACGATTCCAACTATAACTGCTAAAACATCGGCTATTATGTTAATAATCGGAATAAGAGCTAAGAGAGAGAGAATAGCTCCCGCAATTGTACAGAGCATTACCAGCTTCCATACGTTCATACCCTTGTCTGCAATAGCGTTAGCGCCGATACCTCTGAGGATATTTGCGGAAGTGGTGATTATGTAGTATGTAACGAGAAGGTCAAGAATTGAGCATGCAATGCTTACAAGGCTTGCAAGAATTGTTCCTAAAACCGGAATAAAGCCTAAGCAGGCGCCTATAATCGAGCCGATAAGAGATACAATTGTAAAGGTAAACGCCTTCTTATAGCCCTCATTGTCCTTGCCTGCGGTATAAACACCTACAATAGAAATAACTCCGCAGGCAATCGCAGCCAGCTTACCGATGACTCCGATTAACGGAATAACTGAGAATACAGCAGCAATAATTGCTGCGATTTCTGCCCAGAACATCATTTTAAGACCCTTGGCAGCGTTCGGATAATTCATAATAGTTTCCTCCCATAAAAATATTCTGCAATCTGAAAATTGCACCTTTATTATATAACAACGGCAATTATTTGTCAACATTTGCCGAAAATTTTCTCCAGCCAACAAATTTGGCAGGTTTTTGTGCAAAACTTACAATTGTGATTAAAATTACAGTAAATTTTTATTAAAACTCTTGCATTTTTATAAATATATGGTACAATATAAGCAGGATAGTGAACAGCTATGCCTAAAAACCAAAGGAGGATACTGTTATGAAGATTTTATATGCAGCCAGCGAGGCTCAGCCCTTTGCGGCTTCCGGCGGTCTTGCAGATGTTGCAGGCTCTCTCCCCAAGGCGCTTGTTGAAGAAGGCCACGAATGTATGGTGGTTATGCCCTACTATTATAATACCATAAAGCCCGAGGTAAGGGAAAAGCTGGAATACCTTACGAATTTCTATGTTCCCGTTGGCTGGCGCTCCCAGTACTGCGGCATTTTCACTACTGTCGTAAACGGCGTAAGATACTACTTTATCGACAACGAGTACTATTTCAAGCGTGATTTCGGTCTTTACGGCTACTACGACGACGCAGAAAGATACGCTTTCTTCTCCAGAGCAGTGCTTGAAATGCTGGAGCATCTCCAGATAAAGCCGGACATTATCAACTCCAACGACTGGCAGTGCGCTCTTATTCCGATTTACTACAATATTTACTACAAGTATCACCATAATATGTGGGGTATCAGGAATGTATTCACGATACATAATATAGGATACCAGGGACAGTACGGACTTGAGCTTACCGAGGAAATTTTCTCTATTCCCCGTCACTTAAGCTCAATTATCGAGTACGACGGCGACGCTAACCTTATGAAGGGCGCTATCGAAATGGCAGATAAGGTAACAACCGTTTCTCCCACCTATGCAAAGGAAATCCTTAACCCCTGGTTCTCCCACGGTCTTGACCGCTGCCTCAACAGCAAGCAGTATAAAACCTGCGGCTTCCTTAACGGAATTGATACGGATATGTACAACAGCGAAACCGACAAGGCAATTCCCGCTAATTTCAGCGTAAAGGATATGTCGGGCAAGAAAATCTGCCGTGAGAAGCTGCTTGAAGAAGCGGGTCTTCCCCAGACCGACGTGCCGATTATGGGTATTATTTCCCGTCTTGTTGAGCATAAGGGCTTCGACCTTATCAAGTGCGTGCTGGACGATATTGTTCATTCCGGCATTAAGGTTGTTATCTTAGGCTCAGGCGACAAGCAGTACGAGGATTTCTTCCACTATATGCAGGAGAAGTACCCCGCAGCTGTAAGCTTCAAGTGTGGCTACATACCCGCTTATGCAAAGAAAATCTATGCAGGCGCGGATATGTTCTTGATGCCCAGTAAGAGCGAGCCCTGCGGACTTGCTCAGATGATTGCACTTCGCTACGGTACAGTTCCGATTGTCCGTGCAACAGGCGGTCTTAAGGACTCGATTATGGACTACGGCGACCCCAGCGGAAAGGGCGTAGGCTTTACCTTCCAGTCCTACAATGCTCTTGATATGCTTGGCGCTATCAACAGAGCAAAGGACGTTTTTGGGGACAAGAAGAAGTGGAACAAGCTTGTTGAAACCGGTATGAAGGCAGACTTCAGCTGGAAGCAGTCCGCTAAGCTTTATATCGGACTTTACGAGGAGCTTTGCAGCTGGGATAAGTAAGGCTCAGGATAAACCCTGGAAACAGGGTTTATCTTATTGAATAA
>JBJERK010000234.1:2609-4774 GCA_051882255.1 Ruminiclostridium sp. | reverse complement strand
TATTCATTATTAAATATTCATTTCTTGTCGGAAAGACTTTTCCGACAAGCTGACTGCTTCCGGAGTTATTACTTCGGAAGCAGATTTTTACCGTCCCCACGGAGATTATCTGTATGACCTACGAAGAAATAAAGAATAACGAGGCAATAAACACCTATATACGCTGCGCTGACGAGTCCCTGACGGCGCTGGGTTACACGGAGCACAGCTTCGCCCACGTTACCGTTGTGGCTGAAACAGCAGGCTATATTCTGGAAACCTTGGGCTATGACGCTCATGTTGTGGAGCTGGGAAAAATTGCGGGGTATATGCACGACCTCGGAAACCTCGTTAACCGTATCGACCACTCCCAGAGCGGGGCTGTAATGGCGTTCAGAATTCTGGACAAGCTGCAAATGCCCCCAAAGGATATCGCAACAATAGTTACCGCAATAGGCAATCACGACGAGGGCACGGGCGTTCCCGTAAACCCCATAGCTGCGGCGCTTATTCTTGCGGATAAGTCGGACGTACGGCGTTCAAGGGTAAGAAACGCCGATATTTCAAGCTTCGATATTCACGACAGGGTAAACTATTCCGTAAAAAAAGCTCAGCTTAAAATAAACGAGGAGCGCACCCTTATAAAGCTGAAAATGTCCATAGATACCCGCTACGGCTCAGTTATGGACTACTTCGAGATTTTTCTTAACCGTATGATTATGTGCAGAAAAGCGGCGGAAAAGCTGGGGCTGCAATTCAGGCTTATTATTAACGAGCAGCAGCTTATCTGACAGAAAGGAATTACAGGAATGAAGATAACAATACTGGGCTGCGGCTTCGGAACAGCTCTTGCGGTGCTCTGGAACAAGGCGGGGCACGAGGTTACGGCGTGGACGAAATATCAGGAAGAAATCACAGATATACAGCGCTTCGGCGAGCATAAACGGCTGCTTCCCGGAATAGCCGTTTCAAACCGAATCGGCTTTACAACCGATATTTCCTGCGTCAAGGGCGCCGATATACTTGTTTTTGCAATTCCCTCCCGCTTTGTAAGAGAGGTGGCGGCAAAGGCAAGCCCCTATATAGACAAAAGCACCCTTATCCTGAACGTGGGCAAGGGCTTTGAGGAGGGCAGTATGAAGCGGCTCTCACAGGTTATCCGTGAGGAAATCCCGGATAATCCTATCGCCGTTATGGCAGGACCCTGTCACGCCGAGGAGGTGGGCAGAAGCGTTCCCACAACGGTAGTTATCGCCAGCGATGATACCGCCTGCGCCGAACATATTCAGGAAAAGCTCCAGACGGATAGTCTGCGCATTTATCTTAACGATGATGTGGCAGGCTGTGAAATTGCCGCTGCTCTTAAAAACCCGATAGCTCTCTGCTGCGGCATAATCGAGGGCATGAAGCTTGGGGACAACACGATTGCTTCTCTTATGACGAGAGGACTTGCGGAAATAACAAGGCTCGGTGTTGCTATGGGAGCCCGCTGGGAGACCTTTACGGGACTTGCGGGAATAGGCGACCTTATCGTAACCTGTACCTCCGCCCATTCCAGAAACCACCGTGCAGGAATACTTATCGGAGAGGGCATGAAGGCGGAGGAAGCGGTTAAGAACGTTGGCACGGTTGAGGGCTACGGCTGCTGCGGAATTGCTTATGAGGCAGCAAGAAAGCTTAACGTAAGAACGCCGATTATTGACCAGCTTTATAGGGTCTGCTACGAAAATATAAGCCCCGTTGATTCCCTTAAGGCGCTTATGCACCGTCCCCAGACGCATGAAAAGGAGCAGTACTGGAACGCAAACTTGTAATAAAAGAATCAGCGCCCGACGTGAACATCGGGCGCTTCGTTGTTGGCAGGCGAGCGCCGCCGCTTTAGCGGCGGCGCCAATTCCGCCCTGCGCCTATGGTTTGCGGCTTTGCCGCAAACCTCAGGCGCAGGGCGGGGGTTCTCCGCAAAACCCGAAGGGTTTTGCGGAGAACCTTGCGCCCGCTTTAGCGGGCGCAAGGGATATGCAGCGGCTTAGCGAAATGCGGTTGTGCGCCGCCCGCAGGGCGGCGCACCTTTGCGGCGGCTTCGCCGCCGCAAAATCCCGGACTTAGCGAAATGCGGTTGTGCGCCGCCCGAAGGGCGGCGCACCTTTGCGGCGGCTTCGCCGCCGCAAAATCGGCAGTCCTACACA
>JBJERK010000234.1:0-2509 GCA_051882255.1 Ruminiclostridium sp. | reverse complement strand
AGGGCGGCGCACCTTTGCGGCGGCTTCGCCGCCGCAAAATCGGCAGTCCTACACACCCATATCAAACAAAATCCCCGTTTTTCCTTAATCGGGGATTTTTTATGCAATTTTTGCTGAAACCCTATTGACAACAGTGGTCTATTATGATAGACTAATCCTATAAGGTCTATAACAATAGACCAAAATCCCCGCAAAGGAGTGTTATTAATGAAAATCAGCGATGGAGAGCTTAATCTACTGGAGCTTATCTGGGAAAATCAGCCCGTAAAATCGGGAGAGCTTGTTGCTCTTGCTCTGAAAGAGCTGGGCTGGAAGAAATCCACGGTTTACACCGTGATAAAGAAGCTGACCCTTAAAAATGCGGTAAAAAGCGAAAGTTCCGTGGTTACATCCCTTGTGAGCCGTGAAGAGGTTGCGGTTCAGCGGGCGGAGGGAGTAAAGGACGCCGCAGGCTCTCTGCCTATGTTCATAGCCGCCTTTTTACGCAAGGAAAAGCTGACAAAAGAGCAGGCGGAGGAGCTTAAGCGCCTTATCGACAGCTATACCGAGGAATAGGAGGAAGTATGCAGGATATTTTTCTTACGGTTGTCAATATGAACGTGACAGCCCTTTACATAATTGCCGCCGTTATTCTGCTGCGGCTCTGCCTTAAGAAGCTGCCGAAGCGCTTTTCCTATGCTCTTTGGGCAATTCCTGCCCTGCGGCTTGTCTGCCCATTTTCGGTTGAGGCTTTTTTCAGCCTGTTCAATTTCCTGAAGCCTGCTAAAACCGCCGAGTCACAGCTTACCTACATTCCCCATAATATAGGGCTTATGGAAAAGCCGGAGATTTCAACGGGAATACCTGCCCTTAACAGGGTTATAAACGAAAGCCTCCCCGCCCCGGCGCCTGCACAAAGCGTAAATCCTATGCAGGTATGGGTGCTGGTGGGCACGATTGTGTGGCTTGTGGGCGTGGCTGCTATGCTTCTATGGCTTTTTGCTTCCTATTTTTCTGTTGCAGTCCGTGTAAGGGGCAGCAAACAGACCTCCGAGGGGCTTTATATCTGCGATAAAATCGACGCTCCCTTTGTTTTCGGGGTAATAAAGCCGAAAATCTATATTCCCGCAGACCTGCCCGAAAAGGAGCTCAAATACATAGTTGCCCACGAAAAAGCCCATATCCGCCGCGGCGACCATATCGTAAAGCTTATCGGCGCAGTTATTCTTGCGGTGCATTGGTTCAATCCCGGGGTGTGGCTTGCCTATAAGCTGATGACAAAGGATATGGAGCTTTCCTGCGACGAAAGGGCGCTGAAAGGCTTTGAAACAGACGTAAGAAAGGAGTACGCCTCCGCTCTGCTGGCGGTTTCAATGAAGCAGAACCACCTTTCACGGGGCGGGCTGCTGTCCTTTGGTGAAAGCGGGATAAAGTCGAGAATTAAAAGCGTTCTGAGCTTTAAAAAGCCTGCCCTCTGGGTAACGGTTATTGCCGTTGCCGTTCTTCTTGTGGCAGGAGGCTGTATGCTTACGAATCCTGTAAGCGGCGGGGAAGAGGCGGATACCGAAGAGAACAGAGAGGGGCTGCCCGCTTTGGACTTAGCAGCTTTTGAGATAATCGAAAGGGAATTTTACGGGGAATGGCAAAGAACGGACAATCCGGACATCGTTATTCCCATTACATACAGCAATTGCTTTCTGAATTTTGAAAACTCCGGTATACAATCCGTCTATGAAACAGAGGACGACTTTATTTTTGTATATATCAGCGGCGGCGAGCAGGGAAGCTTTATAAAGCCCAAAAACGAGCCTGATACTATTTACAGCGGCTCACACTACTTCGCAACTGCTTCGGAAAAAAGCAGCGCTTCCGAAGATATTTTCCACAGCGGCGTTTCCTACAAGCGCATAAGCAAGGGCAGCACAGAGCTTTCCGAGGGAGAACTTAGCCTGCTTGGTTTGTGTAAGCTTGAATTTACTCTTGGAGCAGGCTTTGCCGAGTGTTTTAACAGTATTCCGAGAAATGAGTGTACAGCAGCCGGCATGACCTGGGTATATGTGCCCGGCGGAAGCCTCTCCCTGCCGCAGCAAAAAATATATCTTGCAGGCTTGTCGGAGTACGAGGCGGAGCTTGGCTTAAGGTATTTAAATAAGGAGCAGTCAGAGCAGCATTTCGCTTATTTTGACCTGTCCGTAACGGAAATGATGAAAACGGAGCAGATTACGCCGGAGGAAATGTATTTTACGGTGCATTTTGCAAAAAGCGGCAGTAAGTGGATATACGATGGAATTACGGGAGTTTACGGCGCCGACAATATTGACGTTGGCGTAGAGGATAATGGTGAATACGTTGAAATAGAAATTGAGGACGAAACCCGGGAAACCGAAGCGCCTTTATATGAGAGCTTTAACGGGAATCTCTTAACTGTTGAAAAGGTAAAGGAACTGTCCAAAAAGGGCAGCGGGCTTGACTGGGCGGATTTCGAGGGGTACGAGGGCTTTTCCTGCGGAAGCGGGCTTTATATCGTTAA
>JBJERK010000233.1:0-2644 GCA_051882255.1 Ruminiclostridium sp. | reverse complement strand
GGGGCTGCCCGCCCCCTTGACCCCCGGCAAGCGCAACGGCGCTTGACCCGTTTGAAGCTTGATTACTGCATTTGGCTTTTGGGGTGAGTTTTATTGCACATTCGCAGTTCCTGTGGTTGTGCTGTTGTGAGGCAGTTTTGCTTAATGGGCAAGTAATGATTATTGCTGTACTTATAATCTGTTCTGAACGCCCGTCCTTACACCGCGAAGCGCCTGAAAGTTTTTCGCCAGCCTTTTTTCAAAAAGGCTGAAAATCTTTTTCTCTCAAGCTCTCTTCTCTCTCAAAAAACTCTCTACTCTCTTATTCTCTCCAAAAATCTCACTTAAATATCAAGATTCTCCGCATATCTTGCGTTAGTTTCGATAAATTCACGGCGGGGTTCTACCTTATCGCCCATGAGGATTGAGAAAATCATATCTGCCTTAGCGGCGTCCTCCATGCTTACACGGAGCATAGTGCGGCGTTCGGGGTCCATGGTGGTTTCCCAGAGCTGGTCGGGGTCCATCTCACCAAGACCTTTGTAGCGCTGAACCTCTACCTTTGCGCCGTTTTCGCCGGAAAGCTCAGCGATATAAGCGTCACGCTCCTCGTCCGAGAAGGCGTAGCGCACCTGCTTGCCCTTAAAGACCTTAAAGAGAGGAGGCTGAGCAAGGTAAACGTGACCCTGCTCGATAAGGGGACGCATAAAGCGGAAAAAGAAGGTAAGGAGCAGAGTCCTGATATGAGCGCCGTCAACATCGGCATCCGCCATAACCACGATTCTTCCGTAGCGAAGCTTAGTAATATCGAAATCCTCGCCGATACCCGTGCCGAGGGCTTTAACTACGGGAAGCAGCTTGTCGTTGTTGTAAACCTTGTCGGCTCTTGCCTTTTCAACGTTGAGCATCTTGCCCCAGAGGGGAAGAATAGCCTGAAAGGCGCTGTTTCTGCCCTGCTTTGCCGAGCCGCCCGCCGAGTCTCCCTCGACAATGTATATTTCTGTTCTTGTAGTGTCCTTTTCGTAGCAGTCTGCAAGCTTACCGGGAAGTCCTGCCCCGTCGGCTACCGACTTTCTCTTGGCTTCCATGGCTCTCTTTGCAGCGTCACGGGCAGCCTGTGAGTTGATTGCCTTTGTAACCACGATATTTGCGGTGTCGGGGTGTTCCTCAAAGTAGTAGGTAAGCTTTTCAGTAACGATTTTGTAAACTGCGGGAGCAACCTCCGGGTTTCCAAGCTTGCCCTTTGTCTGTCCCTCAAATTCACATTCCGGCACCTTAACGGAGATAACGGCGTTAATCGCCTCTCTGATTGCCTCGCCGGAAAGGGGTACAAATTCCTTCTTGTCCTCGTCCTTCTTAGAGCCTTTTTTCGGCTTTTTAGCGGAAGCCTGCTGTTCCTGATAAGCCTTTGCAAAGTCGTTAATTACCTTGTTGAGGGCTTTTTTGAATGCAGTTTCATGAGTACCGCCGTCTATGGTGTGAATGTTGTTGGCAAAGGAGCGGAATGCCTCGCTGTTGAAATCGGTGTTGTACTGGAAAGCCGCCTCAACGGTAATATCGTCAACAACGCCGTTAAGGTAGATAACGTCCGGGTGAAGCTTTTCTGCCCCTCTCATTTCCTGAAGCCACTCAACATAGCTTACAATACCGCCCTCATAGCGAAGGCTTTCGCCCTTGACGTTGTTCTCGTCCCTTAAGTCGGTAAGGTTTATAAGCAGTCCGCCGTTAAGAAAAGCCTGTTCTCTTAAACGGTCGAGGAGTGTGTCATAGTCGTAAACGGTTTCGTGGAAAATCTGTCCATCGGGCTTGAAGCGTACCTTTGTACCGCATTTCGAGGTCTTTCCGATAACCTTCATCTGCTCGTCGTAATGTCCCCGCTGGAAGCGCTGGAAATGGATTTCCTTTCCGTCGTAAACCTCAAGCTCCAGCCACTCCGAAAGTGCGTTAACTACCGAAGCGCCAACGCCGTGCAGACCGCCGGAAACCTTATATCCGCCGCCGCCGAACTTACCGCCTGCATGAAGCACAGTATAAACGACGGTAGCCGCAGAAATACCCTCCTTGGGGTGAATACCCGTAGGAATACCACGTCCGTTGTCCGTTACCTCTATAATATCTCCGGGGAGAATTTTAACGTCTATCTGTGTGCAGTACCCTGCAAGCGCCTCGTCTATTGCGTTGTCCACAATCTCGTAAACAAGGTGATGCAGACCGCTGGGGCCTGTTGAGCCGATATACATACCGGGTCTTTTGCGTACTGCCTCAAGACCCTCTAAAATCTGAATATCGCTGGCGTCGTATTCGTGATTAACTACCTTTGTGTTTTCGTCCATTATTCTGACCAAGCCTTTCTTGTGGCGGAATATTCAGCCGTATAACATATATTTTATAATAGTATATCCTATTATACCATAAAACGGCAGAAATAGCAAGCAAATTAATCACAAATTTTCTCTTTTTCTCAAATTAAAGCCCCTTTTTTCTCCAAAAAATCAGCTTTTTTGCAAATTTTTTCGCATTAATTGACAAAAGCAAAAATATAGGTTATACTGGAAAAAGCAAGGGCGGAAAACCGCCTGCAAGAAAAACGAACGACAAATGTCGGGAAAGGGAAAACAATATGAAGAAAATACTGAAAAGAGCCGCTGCGGCGGTATTGCTGCTA
>JBJERK010000232.1:0-2656 GCA_051882255.1 Ruminiclostridium sp. | reverse complement strand
AGACTTGCTTGAACACGTTTACGGCGTCGAAAATATAACGGAATTTATCGCCTTTGAAGACCAGGTGCACCTCGACCACACCTCTTTTATAGACGGCTTTATCCCCTCTACCCATGTTCTTATTGAGCAGAAAGGCTTAGGCAAGGACTTACGCAAGGGCATAAAGCAGTCGGACGGCTCTGTGCTTTCTCCCTTTCAGCAGGCGAAGCGCTACGCCGCAGAGCTGCCCTATTCACAGCGCCCACGCTGGATTGTGACCTGCAATTTCTCGGAATTTCTCGTTTACGATATGGAAAAGCCCAACGGCGAGCCGGAGCAGATACTGCTCAAAGACCTTCCGAAAGAATACTATCGCTTACAGTTCCTTGTGAACACAGGGGACGAGCATATCAAGAAGGAAATGGAGGTTTCCTTGCAGGCAGGCGAGCTTGTGGGTAAGCTTTATAATGCAATTTTAAAGCAATACAAAAACCCCGACTCTCCCGAAACCCTTAAAAGCCTTAATATGCTATGCGTGCGCCTTGTTTTCTGCCTTTATGCAGAGGACGCAGGCATTTTCGGCAAGCACAGTATGTTCCACGATTATCTTAAGCAGTTCCCGGCTAAAAACGTAAGAAAGGCGCTTATTGAGCTGTTTCGGGTACTCGACCAGAAGCCCTCGGAGCGTGACGATTATCTCGACGACGACCTTGCGGCATTTCCTTATGTCAACGGCGGTCTGTTTGAGAAGGAGGATATTGAAATTCCTAACTTTAACGAGGAAATCCTCGACCTGCTCCTTAATAAGGCAAGCGACGATTTCGACTGGTCGGTTATTTCGCCTACTATTTTTGGTGCAGTATTCGAAAGCACCTTAAATCCCGAAACACGCCGCAGCGGCGGTATGCACTATACCTCTATCGAAAATATACATAAGGTTATCGACCCGCTGTTCCTTGACGATTTGCATGCCGAATTTGCAGAAATCAAGGAGATTAAGCAGCAGAAAACCCGTGATGCAAAGCTTAGAGAGTTCCAGACGAAGCTTTCTTCCCTTAAATTCCTTGACCCCGCCTGCGGCTCGGGCAACTTCCTTACCGAAACCTATATTTCCCTCAGAAAGCTTGAAAACGAGGCTCTTAAGCTTATAATCGGCGACCAGATTGTTTTTGAGACAAAGGAAGTCATTAAGGTATCAATTCAGCAGTTCTACGGCATTGAGATAAACGATTTTGCGGCAGTTGTCGCAAAAACGGCGCTTTGGATTGCGGAAAGCCAGATGATGAAGGAAACGGAAGAAATTATCCATGCTCCCATTGATTTTCTTCCCCTTAAGTCATACACAAATATTACTTTGGGCAACGCTCTGCGTGTTGACTGGGAGAGTGTTGTGCAGAAGGACGAGCTTGATTATATTATGGGTAATCCGCCGTTTGTGGGGGCAAACAATCTGACTAAGGAACAAAAGCAAGATGTGCTTGATATATGCGGTAATGAAGTTGAAAAAGGCGGATTACTTGACTATGTTGCTGCTTGGTATATAATTGCTACTCGTTTTATAGAAAACACTCACATTAAAGCAGCTTTTGTATCTACAAATTCTATTACGCAAGGCGAACAGGTTGCGATTCTTTGGAAACGTGTTCTTAAAAACAGTATAAGAATCAATTTTGCATATAGAACATTCCGTTGGGATAGTGAAGCAAAGCTAAAAGCTCATGTGCATTGTGTTATTGTTGGTTTTACAGAAGAAAAAAATATCGGTAAAAGGTATATTTATGATTCGGTTACTTATAGCGAAGCACAAAATATTAACGGGTATTTAGTTAATGCTGATAATGTATTTATTGAAAGACGTCCTAAACCGTTGTCGGATATTCCAAAAATCACAAAAGGTTGTCAGCCAACAGATGGCGGTAATTTAATTATTGAAGCAGATGAATATGAAGATTTTATTAAAAGAGAGCCTTTGTCAAAGCAATACATAAAGAGATTAGTTGGCGCTCACGAGTTCTTACATAACACAAAGAGGTATTGTCTGTGGTTAGTTGGAGTATCGCCTGCTGAAATCAACAAAATGCCTTTGGTAAAGGATAGAGTAAGGAAATGCAAGGAAATGAGAGAAAATAGTTCTGACATAGGAACTCAAAAACTTGCACTACGACCTACGTTATTCAGAGAAACATACAATCTTGAAAACTATATTATTGTACCTAGTCACACTTCTGAAGCAAGAAGATATATTCCTATCGGATATTCTGACGGCGAAACTATATCAACAAACGCCAATTTGATTATACAAAATGCGTCACTTTATCATTTTGGTGTACTCACTTCTAACGTCCACATGGCGTGGGTTCGTACTGTATGCGGAAGAATAAAAAGCGACTACCGCTATTCAAAAGATGTCGTTTACAATAACTTCCCCTGGTGTACCCCCACCCCCGAACAGAAAGCAGCAATCGAAAAAACCGCTCAGGCTATCCTTGACGCAAGAGCCTTATATCCCGACTGCTCCCTTGCCGACCTCTATGACGAGCTTACTATGCCGCCCGAGCTACGTAAAGCTCACCATGCCAACGATTTCACCGTTATGGCAGCTTATGGCTTTGATAAGAAGATTTCGGAGAGCGAGTGCGTGGCAGAGCTTATGAGAATGTATAGGGAGATGACGGAG
>JBJERK010000231.1:0-2658 GCA_051882255.1 Ruminiclostridium sp. | reverse complement strand
TTTTCCTCTTTCCATTCCACATTGGGCATTGGTATTCTCGAATACATCAGAAATGCGCTTGCAAGGGATTTCAGTATCACAGCAGTTCTCCTTTCAGCGGCAAGGGTATTCCGTACACGCACTCGATAACATTGTCCGAAATTTCCGCCAGACCGCAGTTGATTTTTCCAAGAATTTCTATATATTTCATTGTTCCGCTATCGTATTTTATCCCGTCACAGCCCACGTTATTTGTCACGATTACAAGCTGTTTTGCTTTCTTGCTGAGGGCTTCAATTCCACTGAGAATTTTATCCGTCGGGTCGGTTATTTTTTCGCTCCGGAACATTTCGTTTGCACACAAATTCGCCATACATTCAAGCAGAACTGCGCAGTTTTTTGGCAGAACTATTTCATCAATATCGGTATATTTTTCAATCGTTTCAAAGCCCTTTCCTGCACGGATTTTTCTATGCCGTTCAATCGCCGCAAGGGCTTCTTCGCCGTAGGGAATCATAGTTGCGATATACAGCTTTCTGCCGCAAAAATTATCAAGAATTTTCTCGGCATAGCTTGATTTTCCGCACTTTGAGCCGCCAGTTATCATTGTCGTCATTTCAGCTCCACATACCTTTCCATTTCGAGTTCATCAAAGCGGTGAGCGTGGTTGTAAACCGAAAGCGCGCCGTCAAGAAGTGGAAGAAGCAGCACTCCGCCCGTACCCTCGCCAAGCCGCATTTCCGCAGTTATCAGCGGCTTCAATCCGATTTTTTCAAGCAGAAGCTTTCCCGCAGGCTCGCCCGAAACGTGGCTGGGGAGCATATACTGCGCCGCAAGAGGATTGATAAGACCGGAAATTACCGCCGCTGCACCCGAAATAACCCCGTCAATAACAACGGGAATGTGATAAAATGCGCCGCCGAGAAAAAGCCCGGTCATACCCGCAATATCGTAGCCGCCAAGCTTTGCCAGCAGCTCAACCGGCTTGCTTTTGTCGGGCTTGTTAACCGCAATCGCCTGCTCTACAACCTCTGTTTTTCGTTTGAGTGCAGTACTGCTTAAGCCCGCTCCCCTGCCCGTAACGCTGACGGGCGGCAGGTCGAGAAGAACCGCAGAAAGAGCGGAGGCGGTGGTGGTGTTACCGATTCCCATTTCACCTGTCACAATGATTTTTACGCCGGAATTTTTCAGGTCACGGACTATATCCATTCCGACGATAATTGCCTGTTCAGCCTGAGAAATCGACATAGCGGGACCTGCGGCGATATTTTCCGTTCCGTAGGCTATTTTCCTTTTGAGCAGGCGTTCGCACTCCACATCTCGGTTTATCCCTATGTCAACCGCAAAAACCTCTGCCCCGAAGCTTTGCGCCATTCGGTTTATGTTTGAAGTTCCCTCGGCTATCGCCTTTGCACAAATTGCGGTAACGCTGCTGTCTGACTGGGTTACGCCCTCGCATACAACTCCATTATCAGCGCACATAACAACCACCGCCCGCTTGCCTATATCCACATATTCGCTGCCCGTTATAGCGGCAATTTTTTCAACTGCATTTTCAAGCAATCCAAGGCTTCCAAGAGGCTTTGCAACGCTGTTCCAGCGCTCGTTTGCCCTTATGCGGGCGCTTTCGTCCGCCGCTGTAATTTCCTTAATTCTCTTCACAAATACCTCCGTATTCTATGCACCTGCACACAAAGCTTTCGGCGATTTTCGGGTTGGCATAAAAGTACAAATGGGGAAAACCCGCATACAGATTTTCGGTGCAGTGACAGCATTTCCACTCTGTGCCGTCTGTCTTTTTCGCAGTCATATCAGCGCCGCAGCTTGTGCTGTCCCAATAGTGAAATTCGTGGGCGGGAAAGGCTTCGCCGCAGCGGGAAATAAGGTTGTCCTTTTCTGCGGTAAGATAAGTATATCCGAAGCGCTGAAGCCGCTCTGTCTTATAGGCTTTTCCCTCGATTACACCCGCCATTTCGTAAGAATTTCCCTGTCCGTCCTCCAGCTTTTTATGCAGGTACATAAAGCCGCCGCACTCTGCAATTGTGGGAAGTCCGCCCTCGATTTTTGCCCGAATACACTTGAGCATAGACTTGTTTTCAGATAGCTTTTTCGCATAAATTTCGGGATAGCCGCCGCAAAGAATAAGCCCCTCTGCGGCAGGTATTTTTTCGTCCTCAAGAGGCGAAAAATACCGTATTTCACAGCCCATTTTTTCAAGCAGATTTATGTTATCCGAGTAGATAAAACAGAACGCTTTATCCTTTGCAACTGCAATTACCGGCGGTCTTTTAAAGCTGAACTTTTTATGTGCAATAGGCGTAAAATCGGGGAAATCCCGCCCCGTAAAATCAATGATTTTATCAAGCAGAATATGCTTTTCCGCAAGGTCTGCAAGCTGCTGCATTTTATCCTTTATATCGTCAATTTCATCAGCCGTAACAAGCCCCAGATGACGGCTTTCAAGCCGAATTTTATTATAGGGCAGGAAGCCGAAATACTCAGTTTTCAGCTCCCCGCAAAGCTCCCTTGCCATAGGCGCAAGCTTTTCGGGCAGGCGGTTGAAAATAAAGCCGATTATGTTGTTTTCACGATAGGAAAGAAAGCCTTTCATCACTGCGCCTATTGATTCGCTCATACCGCAGCAGTCGATTACGACGATTGAGGGAGTATCCGTAATAA
>JBJERK010000230.1:0-2660 GCA_051882255.1 Ruminiclostridium sp. | reverse complement strand
AGATTATCTGCAACGCCGAGGGTATCTGTATTGACGTTAAGGAGCGTTCAAGGGTCATTTCCGAGGGCATTATCAAGGAGTTTATGCTCTGCGCCAACAACTGCGCTGCAAAGCTTGCCATGGAAAAGGGCTTTCCCTTTGTTTACCGTATTCATGAAGCTCCGGACAAGGATAAGCTGCTGTCCTTACAGCAGACATTAGTAAGCCTCGGAGAGGATCCGAAGGGAATAAGCGAGAAAAGCACGGCAGCAGACCTTTCAGCAGTTCTTGCCCGCACAAAGGACAGCCCCAGAGCTGCGGTTATCAACAGGCTTGTTCTGCGCTCAATGATGAAGGCAAAGTACAGCGAGGAGCCCCTCGGTCATTTTGGACTGGTGATGAAGGAATACAGCCACTTTACTTCGCCCATACGCCGCTACGCCGACCTTTCGATACACCGTATATTAAGCGATTATGTGGCAGGCGCTAACGCCGACAAGCTTACAAAGAAGTACCGCAAATTCGCCGTTGAAAGCTCCGCAAGAGCAAGCCTTACCGAGCTTATTGCGGTTGCGGCGGAGCGGGACTGTGAGAAGTTCTATATGGCGGAGTATATGAGAAACCATATCGGCGAGGAATACGAGGGCTTTATTTCGGGAGTTATTGCAACCGGCTTTTTCGTAGAGCTGCCCAACACCGTTGAGGGAAAGGTTGACGTTCTTTCTCTGCCTCAGGGCGCTTACGAGGTAAAGGACAGTATTGCTCTTATCGAATCCCTTTCGGGAAAGGCATACACAATAGGCGACAGCGTGCGGGTTAAGTGCGTTAAGGCAGACGCAGGCAGCGGGCTTATTGATTTTATACTTGTGGAATAAAGAGAGCCGTTTATTTTTGGGGGCAGTATTTTCGCCGAACACGAGAACACGAGGGACTTAAAATCCCTTGGTATATGAACAGAGCCGCCGCAGGAAAATTCCTGCGGCGGCTGTATTTCAGTTGTCAATCCTCCGAACTGCCCTCTTCAATCCTGTTCCTTATATCCTGCATACGATAATCAATCGCATTTATAGCGTCAGCACAAAGCTTAAGCTCCTTAGCAATCTCCTCCGCATTCTCCACGTGCTTCTTGTATTTCATCTTGTGGTCGAGGCTTGCCCAGAAATCCATGGCGATTGTGCGGAACTGCACCTCAACCTTCATAGGCTTCTTGCCCGTAGAAAGGAAAATCGGAATACCTACGATAAGGTGAAGGCTGCGGTAGCCGTTGGGCTTGGGGTTGGCGATATAGTCCTTCTTTGCGATAAGGGTAACGTCGTCCTGCCGTATAAGCATTTCCGCAATTGCGTAAATGTCCTCGGGAAAGGAGCAGATAACCCTTATTCCTGCAATATCGTTAAGTGTCTTTTCGATATTCTCTATTGTAGGCGGAATGTTTTTGCGGTGCATTTTCTCCACAATGCTGATAGGGTCCTTGACCCTTGTTTTTATGGATTCAATGGGATTGTGGTTGTATTGCAGGGAGAACTCGTCGTTAAGAACGTTAAGCTTCGTTTCAATTTCCTTAAGCGCACATTCGTTGTGCATCATCAGCTCCATAAAGGGCTTTGCGGTTTCAAGCAGCTCTGCGGTCTTGTCGGAGTTCAGCATTTTCTCAAAGCTTCCCGGTGCAGCAAGCTGAGTATCATTCTGTGTCATATATATCATTCCTTTCGGATCTTTCTACGCTAATTATACCACAGCCGCCAATCCCTGTCAATCAACTTCACCTTTATTTCACCCAAAAGTCATAGTTGCAGATATTGTTAAATAATTAACGCTTGGTTACAGATTGTAATAATTTGTAAAATTTTGTTACTCTTTTGTAATTGCATTTCTGCTTTTCCCGTAGTATAATAAAAGCGTAGAGAAAAACAGAAAGAAAATCAAAAAATCTTGTTCATCAGAATTTCAGACAAATCATTTTGAGTTATCCTTCCATAGCAAAAGACCTGCACTACAAAAAAGTGCAGGTTTTTTGTATATCCGCTTATCTTCCTAATTTCAGCTTTTTCTTGTCATTCGCCGTATACACAACCTCGGCGTAAATCGCTGCAACAATCTGATAAAGCTCCTGAGGAATCTGCTCTCCGGAGTTCAGCATAACCAGCAGGGCGGCGGTGCTGTCGTCACGGTAAATCGGAACGCCGTTTGCGTCCGCTATGTTGACAATCCTTTGCGCCAGTTCTCCCAGCCCCGAGGCTACAACAACAGGGGCATAGTTAAGGCTCGGGTTGTATTTGAGGGCAACCGCAGCCTTCTGCCCGTAATTCTTACGCTTTGACATTAAGACCCGCCCTCCTTTCGCTGAGCTTGGGGAATATCTGGGTAAGGTTGTGAGGCTCTTTCAGCACTCCCGTCCTGAAATCGGAAATTGTGTACTTTGTGCCTGCTGCAATACGATTAATACGTTCAATTATTGAGCCTGTATTTCTTGAAAAGCTTGCGGGGTGGAGCAGGCTTACAGTCACCGTGTCGTCGTTTGCGTAAACGTCAACCTCAAATCTTCCGTAGGCGTCCACGTCGAAGGTAAGGAACAGGTGGTGGTGATTGCTGCCCGAGGCGCTTCCCGAAACTCCCGAATCATCGTTGTTGTCCACCCACAGCTCACCAAAAGCCTTTGTTCCGTCAACGTCCAGCGGGAG
>JBJERK010000229.1:0-10770 GCA_051882255.1 Ruminiclostridium sp. | reverse complement strand
ACCTTGTAAGCCTTCCCTTATTCTTAAGCTCGGGAAAGCCCCATTGACGCAGTACCTCGTAAGCGCCGATAGCAACGCTGTTGGAGAGGTTAAGACTTCTTGCCGCCTCGTTATCTATCATAGGAATACGCACGCAGCTGTCCTTGTTTTCGTAAAGAAGCTCCTCGGGCAGCCCCTTATCCTCCCTGCCAAAGACTATATAGCACTTGTCCCCGTAGCTTACGTCGCAGTAATTATTTACCGCCTTGGTGGTGTAATAATAGAACTCTCCGCCCTTGTTCTTCTCAAAAAAGTCGGGAAGTCCCTCATAGTAGGTTATGTCCAGCAAATGCCAGTAGTCAAGCCCCGCTCTTTTAAGCTGCTTATCGTCGATTTCAAAGCCCATAGGTTTTACTATGTGCAGTCTTGCGCCGGTTATAGCGCAGGTTCTTGCTATATTTCCCGTGTTCTGGGGGATTCTCGGCTCAACGAGAACGATATTCAGTTCCATTCTATCATCTCCGGAAATAATTATATCATACTGCATTTACAAAGTCAACGAAAAGGAAAAGCCGCTCAGAACAGAGCGGCTTTTATGATAGAAATTCCTATAAAATCGAATCAAGATACTCCGTCAGCGCTTCAAGCGCGAATGCCTGATGATATACGGCGTAATTGGCGTTGCTTGTGGTTGCTACGCTGTAATTTACAAGGCTGTTCGGGAAGGTGCCAAGCATTTCCTGCTTCAGGGCAATACGCAGATAAGCGCAGGGGGCTGTTTCTCCTGTTCCATCGTCGATAACGCTGTCATAAATATCGCAGAGAAAGTATTCCCTGATTATGATAATGCCCTCGGAGGAAATTTCCGCAGTACAGAGAATACGGTCGCCCTCGGCGTAGCAGGGATTTGCGAAAAGCTGGCTGCTTTCGTCTCCGAAGAATACCGCTGTTGCGGGTATGCTTGCGTCTGTATCGGAGACGAACATATTGCCCCAGCCCTCGTTTATGGTTATTTTGTAGCAGGAAATCGGCATAGCGGAGTTGTTTTCTATATCACTTACCCCGTCTATTTCGGAAAATTCCTCCTTGCTGAATTTTTGGTTTATTGTAAGGTTTAGTATTGAAAGACTGCCGCTCTTTACCTTTTTTGCGATTTCATCCATGCTATAGTACAGCGTATCCGCATTACTTATAGTGAAATTCTTGTCTGCTATACCGGCTGTTCCGGAATATACAGGACAGGGAGGAGTGATACTGTATAAGTCCCCGGCGCTGCTTGCGGTTGTTATTTTTTCCTCGTTAAGGCTGTATGCTGCGCCGGAAACAAGAGGAGCTTCAGCCTCGGTTTCGGCGTATGGGACTGCGGCTTCCGCAGTGGTTGCTGCTTCATAAGCGCCGAATACTGCGGGCTGTATTGCAGCGGTTTCATCGGCTGCCTGTGTTGTATCTGCCGACCTGCCGCCGCTTAAGGGAGATTGGGAAGGAGTGTTTGTATTTATACCGCCGTCAATTCCGAAGATTATTACCGCCGCTGAAACAAGGCAGATAGCCGCCGCCATTCCACCGTAGCGGACAGCGTTCATAAATATACGGGGCTTTGGCTTTTGCACCTGCTCCTTCATCATAAGGGAGATTTTATCCAAAAGCTCGGGACTCGGAGTTATCCTGTCAATGTCTTTGTGCAGTTGTTCTCTAAACATCGAATTCAACTCCTTTCAGCGATTCCTTAAGTATAGCCCGTGCACGGGAAAGTCTTGCTTTGACGGCTGATTCCGAGGCTCCCGTGGCTCTTGCGATTTCCGCCACGGTCATATCCTCGTAGTAGAAGAGATAAACGGCTGTTCTGTACTTGTCCGAAAGCTTCATTACTGCACCAAGCACGTCGGAGCGGGTATCGGAGGCGGCAAGACCGCTGTCGTAGCCGCCGCTGTCGCTATCCTCCCCGGAAAAGTCACGGTGACGGTTCCAGGCGCTTGTCAGAAAGGATTTCGAGCAGTTTATCGTTATTTTTATAAGCCACGCCTTGCGGTGTTCCTCGTCGTTGTAGGTTTTATCCGCCTTTATATAGCGGAGAAAGACCTCCTGCAAAATATCGTCTGCGTCGTGGGTATTTCCTACCCTCGAATAGGCAAGACGGTACACCATATCGGCGTATTTTCGCATTACCTCGTCAAAGTTTTCCCTTGTGACCAAGGAAAGTTCTGTCATTATTCGGTTCCCCTTACCTTTCTGCGAATTGCCGCCGCGGTAAGGGGGAGCGGCGGACAGTCCGCATCATAAGCTCTGATAATACTATCCGCAGAAATCAGCTGTATATTCCTGCTTTCAGTATCGGCTTCAATAATAACACTGCGTAACCCGATAAAAGGTTACGCAATATTTAAAATTTTACGGTTAATTATTCAATAACTTCTATATTCTTGATAACTCCGTTGGAGAAGCTTACTCCGAACTGTTCTGACCATTCGATAAGCATACCGCTGAAGGTTATTCTTACTTTCTTTGAGCAGCTCGCCTGTCCTCCGTCAACGGCGGTATTTACTTCTGCATTATCAGCGTAATTCTCGTAAAGGTTGCCGCAGCGGAAGCGGGGAGAGTCGGTAAAGAGGGAAACTCCCTCCCCAAGCTCGGAGTAATCGTTCAGCAGGAAGAAATCGGGAATTCCCTGAGTTCCTCTGTCCGAAAGTTCCGGGTGGGGCATATCCTTGTAGGAGCTGTCGGGTAAGAAGAAAATATCTCCTGCGGTTACTGCATACTGATCGTCACGGAAGAAGCGGATTGTTCCGGTAAGGGTAACGTCCTCGGTAATCTCTATTGTATTGGACATAGGATAAGCGACTAAATTGCCGTCTGCGTCGGTGTATGTACTTATTATGGAGTGAACGTAGTTGATGGTATGACCGCCGAAGCTGTCCCCTGCCCTTACGGGCTTATAGCCCTCAGGCGTTACATATTCGCCGCTGTAATCGTAGTTTTCGGCGTCGAAAAGCTCGGGGTTTGTACTGCTGTCGTAATAGATACCGGTTGCGGGGCGGGCAAAGGCTAAGTCGTATTCAAGATAGTACTCCGTTTTGTTTGAAGCGTCCTCGGCATAAAGCTCTGTGCCGTCGGGGGCTGTCCACACAAGGGTTTTACCCTCGTTATCGGGCGGGGTTGTTACCTCTGCGGAGGTGGTTTCGGCGGCGGTTGTTGTTTCTGCTGTGGTTTCTTTTGTGGCAGCAGTGCTTTCTGCGGCTGTTGTTGTTTCTGCGGCGGTTGTGGCTGCTGTGCCTTCCGTTGTTTCGGCGGAGTTTCCGCCGGCTGAAGAACAGCCTGCGGCGGAGAGGATTGCCGCAAGTGTCAGGATTAGTGATATTGATTTTTTCATAACGTTTCTTCCTTTCTGAGCCTGTTGGCTCTTGTGATATGATTTTGGCGGGGATTGGCGGGTTTTGTGGGAGGGCGCGCCCTGCGCCCGCTCGGCGAAGCCGAGCGGGGTTTTCCTGCGGCTTCGCCGCAGGAAAACCGCCGAAGCTTAAGCTTCGGCGCGCAGGGCGCGTCTTTGGCGGAACGCTTAAGCGTTCCGCCGCCCGCTGCTGATAGTCTGTAAAAGCCCGCTCAATAAGGCTTTTGTATACATCTTATTTTTGCATTATTATAACATTATGACGGGGTAAAGTCAATATAATCGCCGCCGCAGATTCACGCCTTCACTCTTATATAACACCTTCTGCACCCAAAAGGTTACAATTTTCCTCAGAAAAATTCAGTTTTTTGGCAGTCGGTTACAGTTTTGCAGATTTACACCTTATTTTCACAAAAATTTCACCAAATATTCAAACAAAAGCTAAAGTTCCGAATATTTCTGCCGATATAACAAATACAGAGCAATATCCACATTTTCCATTCCAGAATAAAGGAGTTGACAGTAATGGAGATTAAAAATTTACAGGCAAGCTCGATAAACGCTTACAGAAAGCTTACCAGAACAACTGCGGTTAAGAAGAATACCGCCGCCGCAAAGGAAGCGGTAAATACCGATAAGGTTGAATTCGATTTCGGACGCTATCTTGACGCAGCCAAGGCTAACGCTGCTTCCGGCGCTGATTCTGCCGCTTCGGCAGACAGACTTGCCGCTCTTGCCGAAAAATATGCGGGCGATAACTGCCCCGTTCCGGCTGAGGATACGGCTGACGCTATGTTTTTCTGATTAACGGAGGTGAAGGGAAATGACGGTACAGACTGCTGTAAAGGTTATAGCCTTTATGGAAAAATACAATAAGCATTTTGAGGAGCTCTGCGCCTTTGTTTCCGAGAAAAAGGCAAAGGTTATAGCCGACGAGCTGACCTGGCTTTTGGATTCACTCAACGTTGAGCAGAAATTCGTTATGGAGGGCAACGACCTTGAAGCAAAGCGGCTTGCGCTTTTTGAGGAGCTGGGTCTTTCCGGCGCAAAGGCAAAGCAGCTTTTGGAGGAATGTCCCGAAAAATACAAGGCGAAATTTGCCCTTGAATGTCGGAGAATGGAGCAGAGCGTTGATTTTATCAAGGCTACAAATGCGGATATTATTGAAATAATAGAAAGAAAACTGTCAATTCAGGAGAAGCTTGCAAACAGAAGCCCCTCTACCGTCCAGACCTACAACGGCAAGGGCACAAAGGTTACAAAGCATAACACCTCGGGCGGATTTTTCGGAGAGGTATAAAAGCATAAGAGTAAGACACAGGCTTTAAGGCAATACCGGAAGGATTGATTATATATGCGTTCATCATTTTTAGGCTTTGAGGTTTCAAAGCGGACAATACAGCTTTCTCAGAAAGCCCTTGATATTACCGGAGGCAACCTTTCCAACTCAAAGACCGAGGGTTATACAAGGCAGAGAATTGATATAGGCTCAAGCTACTTGAGTAAATATTCCTACTGGCAGTCCACCGCCTCCCGTATGACTCTTGCGGGACAGGGAGCCCAGGGCTTCGGTGTTGACCAGATAAGAGACCCCTACATAGATAAGCGCTACCGTGAGTCCGCCTGCTATGTTGCTGAGTACAGCACCAATGTAGACGTACTTAAGGAGGTTGAAACGGTACTGGACAATATCGACAGCGAGGGACTTACAGCAAGCCTCGACGAGTTCAAGAAGGCGCTTTCAACCTACGCAGAAAAGCCCTACAGCGAGGAATATGCAAGTATCGTAAGAAACCAGGCATACAATATCACAAACCTTCTTCATTCCTATAAGAACGACCTTGAAGCCCTGAAGGAAACAAACCTTGAGGCGCTGGAGGCTTCTGTTGACGAAACAAACGACATTATCGACCAGATAGTTGAATACAACAAGTCCATTGTAAAGGAATACTCGGTTATGGCTTCCGGAAAGCTTGCAAACGGCGAGTCCGTTACAGGCTCCTATGGTCCTAACGAAATGCTTGACGCCCGGAACCTTCTTCTTGACGAGCTTGCCTATAAGGGAAACATCACGGTTTACGACAACCCCGACGGCTCGGTAAGAGTACTTATGGACGGAGTTGAGATTATAAACGGCGAAAAGTACGAGCACCTTTATATGAAGGGCAGCACCAAGAAGGACGAGGAATATTCCTCCGAGCTTTTAAGAGATTATTACGCTTATGATGCAGCAGTGCTGCGCTGGACCTCAGGGGACGACGCGGTACTTAAATCGGGAGAGCTTAAGTCCTACGTCAACGTGCTTAACGGCAACGGCGTTTATAAGACGGGCTACCAGAACGACTACTACGGAATACCCTACTACGAGTCAACAATCAATGCCTTTGCAGATACCTTTGCAAACTTTATGAACCGTTTTAATGGTGCAGTAGACGAGAACAACAACGTAATCGACAAGGACCGCCTGCTGTTCTGCACAAAGGAGTATAACGAGGGCACGGAAAGCTACGAAGACCTTGATATGACCGCAGACAACATAAGAATTGCAAACGCCTGGATGGAAAAGGCGACAATGTTAGGCGAGGTAAAGAACGAGAATACGGGGGTATGGTCCTTAAGCCTTGACGGCGACCATATCAACCAGCTTATAGTACAGATTGACAACAAGTCAATGTCCTTCGGCGGAAAGGGCGACTACGAGGGTACGATTTACGACTACCTGCTCTTTATAAATAACCGTTTAGGACAGAACATAGAATACAACAAAAATCAGTACGATTCCGCCTTCGCCACCTCGGAAGCGCTGCTTGACAGCAGGGACGCGATTTCCGGAGTTTCCGAAACCGAGGAGGGCATCAATATGCTCACATATCAGAACTGGTACAACGCAAGCTCAAGAATGATGACGGCAATGGACGAGGCGCTGGACCGCCTTATTAATAACACCGGCAAGGTTGGTCTGTAATCGGTCTGACGGCTTCCCGCCGCCCTTAGAGTTTATTGGCATTTATCTGTTACAGGAGGTTTTCCTATGAGAATAGCAGGCAGCACAGTCCGCAGAAATTATCTTAAAAACTACGAGAGAAACTACTCCGACAAGTACGAGTCGGAGCAGAAAATATCCACCTACCGCCAGTTCCAGCGGGCAAGCGAAAACCCCATAAACGCTGCCAAGGCTTTAAGAGTAAGAAAGTCTATTGCGGAAATAGAAACAAGCCAGAAGAACCTTAAATCCGCTTCTTCAATCTATCAGGCTGCCGAATCCTCTATGATGACCCTGTCCGAGATTATACAGAGCACCTACGAAAAGCTTGTTGAGGGCGCCCACGGAACAAGAAATCAGGACGACCTTGAAATTATCGCAAAGGAAGTAGACAACTACGCTGAGGAAATGGTTCAGTCCCTTAACGTAAACGTTTCGGACAGAAGAATTTTCGGCGCACTCAATAACGAAACCGTTGCATTCAAGATCGAAACCTCCGCTACCGGCGAAAAGTTCGTAACCTATAACGGAGTTGCGGTAAACTCCTCCTCCGACCCCCAGAGCTTCCCCTACAGCGGCACCTCTTACCTTGATATAGGTATAGGAATGTCGGTAGATAAGAGTACGGGAAGAATTGACGACCAGACCGCCCTCCCCATAACCTTCAACGGTGCGGAATGTACGGGCTGCGGCGTTACTAACAGAACCGCCATGATTTACCTTGACTCCGTAGTACCGGGTAATGCATATAAAATAAACGTTTCCGCAGGAGGACAGTCCAAGACAATTGAATTTAACGGCGGCGACACAAATGAAGATACTGTCAATAATATAAACGCAGCCTTAAAGCAGGCGTTTCAGGTTACTCCGGAAATCAGCGCAGACGGCAGCATAAAGTACCTTGACAATATCGAGGGCTACACGGGAACAGAGGTAAGAAACTACGAAAACGCCTCAATCGACGGCACTCCCGCTCTTGATATTGCTTCCCTTAAGGCGGATACCTACTATTCTCTTGAAATAACCGCAGGAGAAAAGACAAGGGTTATCGACTTCATGGGCAGCGACAATATAAACACAACCCTTGACAATATAAGAACGGCTCTTAACGATAAGTTCGGCGAGGACGCACCCGAAATCTACTCCGACGGTATTTTCCTTGATGTAAACGGAAATCCCGCCGCAGTAAAGAACTGCTCCGACTACAAGAACAACGTAAGCTTTACCGCTGAGGGAAATATGGATTTAGCGGCGCTTACTCCCGGCGAGCAGTACACCGTAAACGTAAACGGCGTAAAGGTTTCCTTTACGGCAGGAGCAGACGTTGACGAAACCGTAAAGAATATCAACGAGCAGTTCGCAAAGGACGGAGCTTTCGGCGAGATAAACGTTCCTTATGTTGACCAGAACGGAACGCTTATATACGACGGCGTTGATACCTCAATCGTTATAAGAAACGAGGACTCCGCTTCAAATCAGCTTGAATTTTCCGAAATAGAGGGCTACTCAAAGAACATAATGCAGCTTATTCTTGACGCTGCAAAGGCGCTTCGTGCAGGAGATCAGGATCTTGTTGCAAGATACGCCGACAAGATTTACGATGCGCAGGGCTCTCTTTCAATTGCAATAGCTGAGCTTGGTACAAACGATAAGTTTATCGAGTTCAACGAGGAAAGAACTGCCGATATACTCATAAATCTACAGGAAACCCAGAACGATATTGAAATTACCGATATGCCCTCGGAAATTACAAACTGGAAGGTGCTTGAGGCGGTTTATAACGCAACCCTTCAGATGGGCTCCTCGGTGCTTTCAATGTCAATCTTCGATTATATAAAATAACTTTGGTGCAAGGCTCGTGAAAGGAGCGATAGGTTATGGTAGAAAATAATCTTCTCGATATTACCTCCGTACCGATTAAGGTAGAGATAAATATTAAAAAGGGCGAATTTGTAAACCCGAAGGCGGGAAATCCCGACCTTGCCCTTAAAATGGACATACAGACAACTCCCGGAAGGCTTAAAATCCAGTCCGAGCCTACGAAAATCAATATCGACACCTACGCCGCCCGTTCAAGTATGGGCTACGGTCATTACAACAACGGCGACCTTATAAAGAAGGAGTCGGAAAAGGGCTTCTCCGTTGCCTACGAGGGAACGGCAAGGATAGTAAACGAGGGAAATCAGCTTGTACGGGGCGCTTCTCCCGCCCAGATAGCAGCCCAGAACAACCGTGCAGGTCAGACGATACAGACGGTTATGGAGTTTCTCCCGAAAACAGGCGCAGACGTAACCTTCGACAAGGGCGTGCTCAACATCAACTACGAGGTTGGGGACGTTGGAATAGACTGGGAGAACGCGGCGGCGATACCCTTTGAATATACCCCGGGTAAGGTTGAATTTCAGGTAACACAGATGCCAAGCGTGGAAATCGAGTATACCGGCGGTCCGATATATGTTCCCGCTCGTTCAGACCCGGATTATCAGCCCACGCTTGACGCAAGAGGCTGATACACAAAAACGCAGGAAAGGGATTTTGATATGATTACTGTTGAAACAAGAGATTTTGGTGCAGTTGACGTAGAGGAAAGCGCAGTTTTTGAATTTCCAAACGGAGTTTACGCCTTTGAGGAGGATAAGAGATTTGCTCTTTTAAGTCCTTTGGGTGCAGGAATTTATCCTATGTGGCTTCAGTCCATGGATACCCCTTCTCTTTGCTTTATAGTTTTCGACCCCACTCTTATAGACGACTCCTTTACCGTTGTCCTTTCCGACAGCGAAAAGAGCCTTATCGACATAAAGGAGGATTCGGATATACGCAGTCTTGTTATTGCAAGAGTACCCGAGAACTATAAGCAGACAACCGTAAATATGAAGTCCCCGATTATAATAAACACAAAGAACAATAAGGCGGAGCAGGTTATCCTGCCTCTCGATTATCCCTTCCGCCTTCCTATCTATGAGCAGGAGGTGGTATAATGCTTGTCGTTACAAGAAAAACCGAGGAAAGCGTTATTATCGCCGATAATATCGAAATCGTGGTGCTTGAGGTCAGCAAGGACAGGGTGAAGCTTGGAATTACTGCACCTAAGGACGTAAAAATTATAAGAAACGAGCTTAGAAATACTCAGGAATCCAACCTTGAGGCTTCTAAGGCAGTTTCAAAGGCGGCAATTACCGCTTTGCTGGAAAACGCCAAGAAGTAATTCAGATTATTGAAAGGATTGAGCGATATGTCTGACAATAAGATAAGAATGAGCGGTATGAACTCGGGACTTGATACCGAAAGCATCATCAAGGCTCTTACCGCAAACAGCAAGCTTAAAATTACAAAGCAGG
Organism: Ruminiclostridium sp.; assembly: GCA_051882255.1. Classification (GTDB taxonomy): domain Bacteria; phylum Bacillota; class Clostridia; order Oscillospirales; family Ruminococcaceae; genus Ruminiclostridium_E. Next base: position 1,085 of record JBJERK010000229.1, on the reverse strand, counting down.
AGAGAAATATCCTTAAGTATCAGGCTCAGCAGGAAGCCTACCGTGACGTTATCTCGAAGCTTACCGATTTAAAGAAAAGCTACTTCGATATTCTGAAAAAGGACTCCTATCTTGCAGGCGGTACTATGTGGAACAAGTACTCCGCAAAAACCCTTGTTGACGGTACGGAGAAGAACATTCAGGGCGTAGCAGTTTCCACCACAATCAACTCTGCGGCAGGAAATTACAAGGTTAAGGTAAATAAAACCGCTACCCAGTCGAAAATTACGGGAAGCTCCCTTAGTGACGGCGCAAAGATAGACGCAGGCGCTCTTACAAGCGGCGAAAGCTACGGTATTACCGTAACAGTAGGCGAAGATACAAAGAACATCACCTTTACAGCAGGCGATTCCGCCGAGGAAACCATAAAGAACATAAACGACAAGCTTTCCGAAGCCTACGGAGAAAGCAATTCCTCTGCGGCAGGCGGCAGCAAGGGTCTTGTTTATGTTGACGACAGCGGAAAGTTCGTTTCCCGTGCAGGCAAGGGCATTTCCATTTCCGGAATAGGAACTATGACCGGCAGCAATACCCTTGACCTTTCGGACATCAAGACCGGCTCCAACACCCTTACCTTCCGGGCGGGCGAGGAGGTTGTGAACGTTTCCTTCCAGACCCTTTCCTCCGACTATTTCAGTGAAATTTTCGACGAGGACGGAAATATAAAGGATGACGCAGACGAGGAGAAGGTTGCCCTTTACAATCAGATAAAGGACGACTACGTTGAGTCAAAGAAGTACGAGGAATATACTGCTTGGGCTGATACTGCAACAGAGGACGACAAGCAGGCGCTTCTTGACAAGGCTTTCGCAAAGGCGGAGGAAGCCCAGTACAACAAGTATCTGGACAAATTCTTAAGCGGAAAGTACGATGAGTACAAGGCTGAGGGCGGAGATGAGGATTTCGACGCATGGAAGGCTGCAAACTACGCTGACAAGGACGAGAATAACGCTCTTTACAAGGAATTTGCTGCGGACTACTACGACGTAAAGCTTACCGACGAGCAGAAGGCTGCAAGAGAAGCAGACCTTGATACGTTCTTACAG
>JBJERK010000228.1:0-10803 GCA_051882255.1 Ruminiclostridium sp. | reverse complement strand
GTTGCGCTTTTTGCAGCAAGCATAGCGGCGGCTAAGATAAAGAAAAGCAGGTAACCATATAATTAAAAATAGTACCACGAACTTTCAGTTCGTGGTACTATTTTTATCTGCTTTGCGGTTATGCTGATTTTGTTCCTGCCGACTTTCTGCTGACTGATCTTCTTCCCGGAATTTTCCGGTTTATAACCTTCCTGCTAACCCTGCGTCTTACCGGCGCCTTGCTTACGGCGATTTTCCTGTTCTCAGGCTTAATCCTGCCTGCACGCCGCACAAGCTTCTCGTTTACAAAGCTTTCGTCGTTATAGGTGTTAAGCCCGAAGGTTTCAAGCAGGGAGCAGTACTTATCCACTGCGCACACAAGCCAGCTTTCACGGCATTTCGGCATTTTCGTGATAGTAAGGGGCCACATGTGCTTTCTTATAATATCCATCTCTTTTTTGTTGAGATTGAAGTAGCGTACTGCGTTTTTTGAAGCAGTTAGCGGGTGGGCGAAGCCGTGAAGCCCGTCCCCTACGTTTGAGGTTTCGTGCCAGTCATACAGAAAGAAGTCATGGAGCAGAGCGCCCCTTATAAGGCTTTTTCTGTCGTACTTTATTCCAAGCTTATCCGCAAGCTTTATGCTGTAGGCTGCAACCGCCATGGAATGGGCAAAAACAGAAACGTCGCCGTGCTGGACGCAGGACTTTGTGGACTGCATTTTATCGTTCTTTACTATAGGCGCTATTGCTTTCTGAAAAGCAAGCTCTTTTTTCATCGGATTTCCTCCATTACGGCGTCTTCGTCGCTCTCGCCGTCATGATCCTCGTCGTTATCGTCAACAGTAAACTTCATTCTTGAAAGAAGAACACGAAAACGCTGTCTTCTCTTTAAAACAGCACCGCCCAGCTGAATAAACTTCTCGGTAACAAGTTTCTTTGCCTTGTCATAGGGCAGGTTGTTAAGCTTCTTGCGGAATTCCGCCTGCATGGAAATAGTATAAATCGTGTCGATTACCATAGCTGCGGTCATAATCAGGTCATAGCCTATAACCGCCTGATAGGGCAGGAATTTTACGATTTCAACCATAATTCCGTAAAGCACATACACCATGAACAGGGATAAAAGTCCCCAGAAAAGGGAGGATAAAAGGGAAATTCTGTTCTTGTATGTAAATTTCAGCATACTGTAATCCCAGAACTGCTTATGGAACATTTTCTCCATAAGCCAGCCCACGAAATACTCAAGGACTGTGCAGCCTAAAAGCCCCACGAAATACACCATAAAGCCGTTGTCCTTAAAGGGCATACACATAAGCAGAATTGCAAGCCCGCCCACACCGTATATCGGAATGTACGGACCGTGAAGAAAGCCACGGTTTATGGGTCTGCGGTGGTAAAGGGATTCGATTGTTGATTCCTGCGCCCAGCCGATATTGCAGAACAGAAAAAACATAAATAAAATCTGGGCGAACTGATACGCTGTCAGCGGCATTTAGTTTCTCTCCTTTTGTCTATCTGATTTATAGGGCTTTACGCCGTCTTTATCTGTTGGGAATTAATTTCCCTGTTTACCTTCGTGCAGTCTATTTTTTCCCAGGCAGGTGAATTTATCTGTATCTCCTTATCTGCCTGCATTATAGTATCCGAATAGTTCTTTAGAACGCTTGCCTGTATTCTTACCTTCTCGTCCTCGCTGTTCTTCATGGCGATATAGCTTTCATTATTCTCGTCAAGGGTATAGTACACATTTATAATATTCGGCTTGTCGTGATTTATTACAACCCGATACATATCGGTTTTCGTTTCTCCGCCGTAGGAAACGACCCCGTAAAGCAGACATTCATCAGAGGCTGTGCCTGCCTTATAATAGGCTTTATAGACGTAAAACTCGCTGTTTACCTCAAGCTGGCTGTTGACTGCGTTTGCCGCCTTAATCGCAAAGCGCTCGCCGCCGCTTTTGATAAAATCCGAGAACATAAGCATAGCAACGCAAAAGCCAAGAGCAAGGGCAACGATTACCGCCCCGACGGTTGCGATTATTTGAATAAGCGCCTTATTCGGCGGATTTTTTCCCTTCTTTTCAGGTGCAGGAGCTTCCCTTTTCGGCTCTTCTTCCTCATCGTCAAAGCCTGCGGTAAGCATTGAAGCTATCTGCTCCGTATCATCGGCTTCTTCATAGGGGGAGTAAGCGGCACTCTCAGGCTCCACGGCAGGGTTTATTTCCGACTCATTACTGCTTTTCTGTGGCTTTGGTTCTTCCATATTTTCGGGTGCAGGCTGTGCTTCTTCACCGCTCTGCGGCTCGTCGTCCTCAGCAAGCAGCCGTTCTATTTCCTCCTGAGAAAGCACTCCCGAACTGCTTTTTACGGTGTTTGCTGAATTGTCGGAGGAATTCCCGCTTGTCTGAACAGGCGCAGATGCAGAAGCGGCGTTTTCCTCACTCAGCTTTTTCGCCGCAGCATTCAGCATAGAGCTGAACTGTGAAGAGGCCTCGTCTTCGCTGTAAATATCTTCTTCTGTTTTAATATCCTTATCAGCCAAATCAGACCCTCCTTCAAGAATTACTACATAATTACTTACATTATAACACAAACCTTTGGAATTGTCAAATAATCGGCAGCAATATTCGGAAAAGCGCTTGCGGCAATATTCGGAAAAGCGATTGCAGAGAATTTGAGGGAGTTTTGCAGGGCTTACGCAGCCCTGCACCCGCGGGAGCGCAAGGGCGCTCCACCCCAAGAAGCTTGATTACTGCTTTGGGTTTGTAGGATAGATTGATTCACATTCGCAGGCTTTGTGCGAGGCTATTCGTTAATTCTGAAAATCTTGCCGACTGCCCAGAAAATAATAAAGGCAATAAGATTAAGCACCACAATTCCCGCACCCGTGGGAATGTCAAGATAGTAGGAGCCGATAAGACCTGCGGTAAAGCATACCACCGAGCAGACGGCGGAAAACAAAGCTACCCCGCGGAAGCTCCTGCACACACGCATAGAAATAAGGGAGGGGAAAATCATAAGGCTTGAAATAAGCAGAGCGCCCATAAGCCGCATACCTATTACTATTACAACCGCTGTAAGTACCGAAATAATTGCATTGTATGCGCCGGAGCGTATGCCGGTAGCGCTGGCGAAGCTTTCATCAAAGGTTACGGCGAAAATGCGGTGATACAGCAGGATATACATAACGCAGACAATTACCGAGCAGACAACCGAGCCAAGCACGTCGTTTTCCGTAAGTGCAAGCACGCTGCCGAACATATAGCTGTTTATATCAATCGAAACCCCGCTTATCGCAAGCACTATCATTCCTATTGCAAGGGCGCTGCTGGAAAGGACGGCAATTGCGCTGTCCCCGTTTATTCTGCCGCTTCTGCTTATCCGAAGCAGGAGAAAAGCCGCCGCTATTACAATCGGGATTGCAAAATAAAGGGGCGCAATATTAGCCGCAGCAGCTATTGCAAAAGCCCCGTAGCCAACATGGGAAAGCCCGTCGCCTATCATTGAATAACGTTTAAGCACAAGACTTGTGCCAAGGGCTGCTGCACAAAGGGAAACAAGCACTCCGACAATCAGCGCTCTTTGCATAAAGCCGTAGCTGAAAAGATTTATAAGCTCATCTATCATGGTGAAAACAGCCTCCCGCCATAGCCCTGAAAATATCGGTGCTTTTGTATTCCTCCGCCGTGCCGAAAAAGTAACCGCCCCTTGCCATGTGCAGTATCTTGTTTCCGTAGTGGACGGCGTTGTGAATGTCGTGGGTTACCATTATAATAGTAACCTTGTTCTCATTCAGCCTGTCGATAACCTCGTACATCTCCGAGGTCATCAGCGGGTCAAGCCCCGAAACAGGCTCGTCAAGCAGCAGCAGCTTTTCCGTAGCGCAAAGGGCTCTCGCAAGCAGAACTCTCTGCTGCTGGCCTCCGGAAAGACTGCGGTAGCTTTTCTTTACAAGGTTTTCTATCTTCATTTCGGCTATTTTCTCTTTCGCTCTTTCCTTGCTTTTCTTTGTATAGAATGGGAAATTGCCGTTTTTATTGAGGCAGCCGGACAAAACTACCTCCTGCACCGTAGCGGGAAAATCCTTTTGTGCAATAGTCTGCTGGGGCAGGTAGCCTATCTCCTTGGGGCTTACGCCGTTAAAGGAAATAGAGCCGCTGCTGTACTGCTTCAGTCCTAAAAGTCCCTTTATAAGGGTTGATTTTCCCGAGCCGTTTTCGCCTACGATACAGAGAAAATCCCCCTCGTCCACGGAAAAGGTAAGGTTTTCAAAGGCGCTTATGCCCTCGTATTTCATACAAAGGTTATTACATTCGATAAGCTTCATTTACCCTCGTTTCCTTTCTCCTTTTTCGCTGAGCATTCCCCGCAGATACCGAAAAGCACGGTTTTGGTGTTGTCAACGGTAAAGCCGTGGTGCTGATAAACGTGACTGTCCAGCTCTTTAAGGTAGTCACATTCAATATGAATTATCCGACCGCAGTCCATGCATTTAAGGTGGAAATGCCGTGTACATTCCTCTCCTCCGCCGATGAACTGATAGCAGGCGCAATCGCCCTCGGAGGTTATGAAGCGCTTAAGCCGCCCCTCGGACACAAGCCGTTCAAGGTAGCGGTAGATTGTCGCCTTTCCTACTGCCGTATTCTCGCTTTTAAGCCGCTCGTATGCTTCCTCGGCAGTAAAATGTCTGTCGCCCAGCCGTTCTATAAGCCCGTCAAGATGTTTTCTTTGCTTTGTTCTGTATTCCATAACGCTCTCCGATTTGAAATTAAGTTTCAATTTCATATTGTACAGCATAAAGCGGGATTTGTCAAGAAAAAAATAAGGCAATACCCGCATAAACTGCGAAATATTGCCTTTGCACAAAAATCATATAATCATCATCGAATCCCCGAAGCTGAAAAAGCGGTATCGTTCCTCAATGGCTGTCCGGTACGCCGAAAGGGTCTTTTCCCTGCCTAAAAATGCGCTTACAAGCATTATAAGCGTACTTTCCGGCAGGTGGAAATTCGTTACAAGTCCGTCTATTACCTTGAACTCATAGCCGGGGTAGATAAAAATTCCCGTATTTTCGGAACACTCCCGTACCTCGCCGTAAAGCCCCGCCGCCGACTCTAAGGTGCGGCAGCTGGTTGTGCCGACGGCGATAACCCTGCCGCCCCGCTTCTTGCAGTCGGCGATTTTTTCAGCCGTTTCCTTTGGTATTGAATAATGCTCAACGTGCATTTTGTGGTCTAAGATATTGTTTTCCTTAACGGGTCGGAAGGTGCCGAGTCCGACGTGCAGAGTAACAAAGGCGGTATCAACGCCCTTTTTCGCTATGCTCTCAAAAACCCTGTCGGTGAAGTGAAGTCCTGCTGTGGGTGCTGCGGCGGAGCCTGTTTCGTGGCAATAAATTGTGTTGTAGCGATCCTTGTCCTTAAGCTTTTCGGTTATATAGGGCGGCAGCGGCATCTGCCCTACCCTGTCAAGAATATCGAAGAATACGCCCTCAAAATCAAAGCGCACAATTCTGTTGCCGTCCTCAAGCACCTCGGTTACCTCGGCGGAAAGCTCCTCGCCGAAATCCACCCTTGCACCGACCTTAAGACGTCTGCCGGGGCGGACAATCGCTTCCCATTCGGTTTCCGAAAGCTGCTTCAGAAGCAGAAACTCGCAAACAACTCCCGTTTCCCGCTTTGTGCCGATAATTCTTGCGGGAAAAACCTTTGAGTCGTTCATAACCAGCAAATCGCCCTCTCTGAGGTAATCCGCAAGGTTGTAAAATCTGTCGTGGGTAATTTCGCCGCTGTTTCTGTCTATTTTCATAAGCCTTGAACTGTCCCTTGGTTCAAGAGGAGTCTGGGCGATAAGCTCTTCCGGCAGGTCGTAGTAAAAATCGGATTTTTGCATTTATTTAAAGTCCTTTCAAGTAGTCACAATATACCATATCATTATACATTATTATTGAAAATATTGCAAGAGTTTTTTGGTTGACTTAAGCTCCGCTTTGTGATATACTTTTACTATTCGCTATCACAGAAAGAGAGGAGGCAGGATATGCTCACAAGACGACAGAAGCGGGCGCTTCGCGGCTTTACGGCGGGGCTGTCCTGCTGTATTCTCCTTTCGGGAGTGCTGGCTTTTATTGCTGTTGCAGGAACAAAGCCTGCGGAGCCTGTTGTTTTCTCGGATATTCTGGACGGCGCCGTTGCTACCGCCCCGGAAAATGCAGAGCTGCCGCCGGACGTAACACTTGACGAAAGCAGACTTTACGAAACCATGTTTGCGGAGGAGCTGCTTACCTATACAAGCGAAACCGCTTTGGAGACAGACGAGGACATTCACGGCGCAGGAGGTACTATCCTTATAAACACAACGCCCGTGACAGAAGAAACCCTGCCGCCCGAAACGGAAAAGACAACAGTAAAAACCTCGGAAACCACCGCAGAAACTACAAAGAGAACTGCTGCACCAACAGAAAAAACAACGTCAGAAACTACCGTAACCACCACAACAACAACCGCCGCAAGTACTACTGCAAAAACAACGGCAAAAACAACTATAACCACCACTAAAACAACAACCGCTCCAAGAACCACCACTGCTCCGAAAACAACAACCGCGAAAACAACCAAAGCAGCCGCCACAACCAGCAAGCCGCCCTTCCTTAACGTTGGCGGCGGAACCTTCGCCCAGAACGACGAGTTCTATATACGGCTCTTCAACCTCGTCAACAAGGCTCGCCGGGAGGCAGGCGTAAAGGAGCTATGGTACTCAGCAAGACTTCACGAGGTCTGCGTTGTGCGGGTTACGGAGCTTACCTCCTACTATTCCCACCAGCGACCCAACGGAGAGCGGTTCTGCACCGCCTTTACCGACCTTGGCGTTACCTACAGAACCTGCGGCGAAAATATCGCCTACGGAAGAAATATGTTCGATACCCCCGAGGAGGTTTTCGAGGCGTGGATGAACTCCGAATCCCACAGGGAAAACCTGCTCAGACCCGAATATGAATGCGTTGCCTTCGGGCTTTCGGTGCTTCAGGTAGGCTCGGACACCTATTACTACTGGACTCAGGAATTTGCACAATTTTAAAAACTCCCGACTCGGAATAACCGAATCGGGAGTTTTTCAATTACTTTGCTTCCGTAAGCCAGAACTGGATTGAAACCTGTTTTCCGTCCCATTCTGCGCTGTAGGTGAAGTCGTTTGTGAAGGTTTTTGCGGGAGACACCTTCATTGTTCTTTTCAGAGTAACGGTGTTGACAGACTCGCTGTTTACGTCGTAAATCTTGAGGTTGAACAAATTCGGATTTTCTACGTTTCTTCTTAAAGCTGTAAGTGCAGTATATCTGCTGCGGCAGATTCCGTTTTCCTCCCATGTCATTTTCATAATAACGGGAGTTCCCGAACCAAGGGTTTTCTTAAGGAGATTAAGGTCGGATTCGCCGTTAAGGGTGAATTTCTTTCCCGTATCCCGGAAGGAGTCGTAATAGTGGATTGCACGGATAAGCTGGTAGTCGTTCTGGCTGTATTTTTCGCCCAGTCTTCCTACCGCATGGTTGGGATACAGAAGCTCGTACTCCGTCCATTCGCTTTTTCCGTCGCTGTAGGGAACGTTTCTTACCGACCAGCCCATACTCTGGGCTTCCTCAAGGATTTCCTTCTTTACGCTGAGCTTCTTTCCGCCCTTGGCAAAATCAAGGTAGGTATCTGGCTTCAGGTAGGACGCCTGCATACTCATCAGGGAAACATTATGCAAGGGCTGTGAAAGATTGATTGTGGTGCCCTCAAAGTTATAGCTTATATCCTTGTTTTCGCTGTCCGCAGAAGCGGGAACGCTGTGCCTGAACCAATCTCTTGCCAGCATTATCATACCGAAGTCAAGAGTTTCGTTTGTTCTGGACTTGAAGTTATTGAAGCTGTAGCCGTTTTCCTCGGCACGGAAGCCTGTGTCGTAAAGGGTATAGCTGTCCGGAGTTCCGTCCATATCCTCGTCCACAATGTCGTTTTCCATGGAGGCTAACATTGTTGAATAAAGTCCTTCGAGGATATTAGCATCGGAAATCTGGAAATACTTTCCGCCTGTATCGTCGGCTATGCTCTGCAACAGCTCCTCGTCATACTCGTCGCCGAGGCTTATTGTCATAACCGTAACGTTTTTTGCCTGAGCCATAGCAGTTATCTTTTCAAGGGTAATTCCTGCGGTATCGGTTGAAATACCGTCGGTAAGGAGTATTATAATATTCCTCTGCGCCTGCATATCCTTCGTAAAGGTATCAAGGGCAAGCATAAGAGCCCGCTCAACGCTTGTGCCGTCAAAGCCTGCGCCGATTGTGCGGATTGAATTTATAGCGTTAATTGCGTCAACCTTATCCGGCGTAAAGTCGCAGAGGTTTTTGAACTCATAGGTAAAGGCGGTAATTGCCACATTTGAATTGGAGCTCAGCTTCTGCACAAAATTTGTTGCAAAAGAAAGGCGCTTGAAATCAACGTCGTTTTCCTTCGAGGTGGACTGCACCGACTTCGGATACATTGAGCCGGAATTATCTATGAGCAGGTGTACGTTAAGGGGGCTGTCCTCGGTTATAGCCGCACTCTGGATAACACGGTCTGCACCTACAACATAAACTCCGCTGTCGGATATTTCGCAGGTAATCTCGCCCTTTTCAACATCTGCACTTCCGCCTATAGCGGTATAATCCTTTGAGAGGGGATTGAAGCTGAAAACCTTTATGTTTTCCGCTTCAAGACCCGCCGCCTCGGCAAGCTGCGGGCTGTATGTAAACTTAAGCTCTCCGCTTTTGAAGGGCGTTTTGCAGTAGATTTCGTAGGGGAAGGTCAGTGCGCCCGCGTTGGAGGCTACTGCATTAAGAGAAAGCTGCTCAGCGGTAGCGCCGAATATATCCGCATTTCCCGTAAGGGTAACAGTGCCCTCGGAAAATTCGATTGTACGGGTAAATTCCTTCTCGCTGTCCTTTACCTTTCCATCGGTCATTGCCAGCAGCGGGTCAAGCCCTGCAAGAATTTCAATTCCGTCGGAAAGTCCGTCTCCGTCGCTGTCGGCGTTACAGGGATTTGTACCGTAAAGCTCCTCGTCGCCATCGATAAGTCCGTCCCCGTCGCTGTCTGCAACGGTGCCGTTTGTACTCATAAGAACCTCGTCGGCATTCTTAAGCCCGTCCTTATCTGTATCCTGCTCCGGGTCGATATTTTCTACGGTATCAAAGGTATCCGGATACAGACGGTTAAAATCGTACCTGAGCGCCGCTATGCGGTTTTCCTCGTTTGCACGGGCTGCCATAAAGCCGAGAACGCCTATAAGAACAGCGCCTGCAATAGAAGCGGTAATAATAATCGGCTTCGCCTTCGAGCCTGTATTGCGGTAGCTGTATTTGTTTTTTGCCATGAATCAAGAACATCCCTTTCGACAAGCTGATATATTTCAATGCATTAAATCAGTTTTATAATTATACCATATTTGTTAATACTTGTCAATATTTTTCATAAATCCGAAGAATTATTTACACTTTCAACAGTATAAAATGACGATAATTGTAAAAATTAATAACACAAACGTCGAAAATGTCAAAAATATATCCCGAATGAAAGGAATGGTACAAAATGAAAATGACAAACACGGAGTACGGCGAGCTTACAAAGCGCAGTTCTCCCAACACGAAAATGTACAAGACCGTACCCTCGGCTTTTCTTGTGGGCGGGCTTATCTGCTGCCTCGGTCAATCCCTCACTAACCTTTACACATACTGGGGAATGGCGCAGACCGAAGCGGGCGTGCTTACCTCCATAACCCTTGTTTTTCTCAGCATGCTTTTCACTGCAATCGGGCTGTACCAGCGGCTTGCGAAATTTGCCGGGGCGGGAACTCTTGTGCCCATAACCGGCTTTGCCAACGCAGTAGTATCTCCTGCCTTAGAGTTTAAAACCGAAGGCTTTGTTCTCGGCGTGGGTGCGAAAATGTTTGTAATTGCAGGACCGGTTATTGTCTATGGTCTTGCGGCGTCGGTTGTTTACGGAATTATTCTTTACTTTTTTAAATTTATGTAGATGCAGGAGGCGCTTATGAGCGTTTTTTTAAAGGACGGCACAATCACAATGTCAAATCCTCCCTCTCTTATTGCATTTGCCGCTGCTGCGGGGAGAATGGAAGGCGAAGGACCGCTGGGGAGCTGTTTTGACTATGTAAGCGAGGATTCAACCTTTGGGGAGAACACCTGGGAAAAAGCGGAAAGCCGCCTTCAGCAGCACGCCTTGGAGCAGGCGCTTGCAAAGGGCGGTATTTCTGAGGGTGATATAAGCTTTATTTTTGCAGGAGACCTGCTTAACCAATGCACCGGCTCGGCATACAGCATAAGGGATACCGGCGCAAGATTTATCGGACTTTACGGCGCCTGCTCCACAATGGCGGAGAGCCTTTCGATGGCAAGCGTTTTCATAGACAACGGAGTTGGCAGCATAAACGTTGCCCTTACCTCCTCCCACTTCTGCTCGGCGGAGAGGCAGTTCCGTTTTCCCGAAACCTACGGCGGTCAGCGCCCGCCTACGGCGCAGTGGACAGCTACGGCAAGCGGCTGTATAGCGGTGGGAGCGCACTGCGCGCCACCTTACGTCAAGGCGGTGACTATCGGGAAGATTGTGGATATGGGGATTAAGGACGCGAATAATATGGGGGCGGCGATGGCACCTGCTGATGGTATAATAACACCATAAGCTTCTTTCGGGGGAGGTGGTGGGGGTGAGTAGGAAGGAGAAGGAGGTTTTTGTTAGAATGAGTGAAGTGGATTTGAGGGCGGTTAGGTACATAGGGGAGATGTTGGGGGAGG
>JBJERK010000227.1:0-2681 GCA_051882255.1 Ruminiclostridium sp. | reverse complement strand
TTTTGTGTACTTTGGCAAAATTTTGCTTTTTTTCAAAAAACCTCTTGTATATTTTAACTCAATGTGATATAATATGCTCATAAAGGACAGGCAACTGTCTAAAAAAGGAGGTCTACCTTATGACAACTCAGATTACAGCTAAGAAAATGCAGTTAAGCCCCAGCTTTTCGGAATACGCAGAGGAGCGCCTTTCCTCAAAGCTTGACAAGTTCTTCGGCAGCGAGGCTAATGCAAAAATAACCCTCAGCACCATTAAAAATAAAATTATTCTGGAGCTTACCGTTACATACAACGGTCTTATGTTCAGAGCGGAGCAGTCCGCAGAGGACAAGAACGACGCTCTTGACGCCTGCATAGATAAAATTATCCGTCAGATAAGAAAGAACAAGACAAAGCTCTCCAAGCAGCTTCGTGACAACACCTTTACGGATAAGTTCGAGGACGCTCCCGATGAGCAGGTTGACTACACCGTTATCAAGCGCAAGCAGTTCGACCTTCGTCCTATGTCCGTTGACGAGGCTATTCTCCAGATGAATATGCTGAGCCACGATTTCTTTATGTTCAAGAATGCGGAAACAGGCGATGTAAACGTTGTTTATAAGCGTGCCGACGAGAATTATGCGGTGCTTGAGCCGAGGAAGTAAGATAAACGAATAGTAAACAGCCCCTGAGCAGAAATGCTCAGGGGTTTTGCTGTTGTATAAAACCTATTATTTCCTTTACTCGTATTTCAACCATTTTTTTGAGAAAAAATAAATCCTCTGAATTCGGATTATCAATTCTGAATGTGCAGCCGCAGACATCGCTGAACTCCCTGCCGAATATTGTTTTACTCCGCCCTCCGCCGCAAGAACCGCAGTGACTGCAATAGTCAACGTGCTTCCACGCCAGCTCCGCAAGCTTATTATCAGCAGCGCTTTTTTCAAGCCATTCCGAGCCAATATTATCTGACCAGACAGTCCAGTGATTTTCCGGTTCGTCAGGGTCTTTTATGGAAATAAAACAAACGCACTCATCATTATATTTAACCCAGTAATATATTTTATCTTTCCAACAGCCGCAATTATCTTTGTAAAAAGTCAAATTCATATCTTCCAAAAATCTCACAAAAGCCAATGCAGTTTTTTGTTCCACCGAAGATAACTCCTTGCAAATATAATCCTTTATACATAGTGAAGCCATAGCGTTTAACCTACATATTTTTACTGAATTTCAGAACTCTGTACCAAGAAATCCCGAATCCGGAACAAAAGGAACATTGGCGTTATAGCCCCGGCTGTTCATATCCGCCGCCTTTATAAGGGCAACCTGATAATGCACCTCAAGCTTCTTGGCGATTTCTTCAATGGTATAGCCCTCCTCACCCAGCTCCAGCATATCGCTGTCGGAGATAAGCAGGTTTGCAGCGAAAATGTTCGCCTCCTTTTCGGGCTTGCTTGCCATATCGAAAAAGCCCGACTCACGAAGCCCGCCCCGCTCCGCCATATCACGGTGAAGGCAGTCGTGGCCTATCTCGTGGGCAACCACAAGCCTTGCCATGTGCTCCTCTAAATACTTATTCACCACAATATAGCGGTCGCCGTTGTAAACGATATAAAAGCCCTTAAGCCCGCCCAAATCGGCGCAGTCAACGTCAATATCCATCGCCGCCGCAAGCATGAAGGGGTCGCTGGTGCGGTACTTTCTTACCGCCTGCTTAACTATATCGTTAATCTCGTTCCTGTTCAAAATTCTTCCTCCGTTGAGTGTCTTCTGAGAGCCTTTTCTATTTATGTGCAGGTTCTGCGTATCACTTCTTCATGTGCTTTTCCTTGGATTTCCAGTAGATATTCTGAAGGGCAAGCATAACCTTGTCCTTATCCTCTTCTGAAATATCTCCGCCTGCAAAAAGAGCGCCTGCACAGTCGAGAAGCCGTCTTGCAGACTCAACTCCCGTCAGCCCGTCCTCGGCTTCAACAAGCCCGAAGAAGTCATCCTCGCTTACAAGATACTCCTGCCGCACATTAAGAATTTTGCAGATTTTAGAAAGAATATCTCTTTTCGGGTAGCGTGTGCCAAGCTCGTAGTTCTGGATACAGCGGGTTGAAACTCCCGCCTCCGCTGCAAGCTGAGCCTGAGTAAAGCCCTTGTCCCTGCGGGCTTTTGCTAATTTTTCGTTGAAAGTCATATCAATACTCCCTCCTATAGTAAAAAGCTGCCGAAAAAACTACTGCCAAAAAATTTTTCGCAAAAGGTACTTGACAAACTGCGAAAAGGCAGATATAATAAAGCTACACTCGTTTTGTTCGTATTCATTATAGCATCTTGTTCGTGATTTGTCAATAGTTTTTATGAGATTTCTGCGAAAGGAATGATATTATGCGGACAATTTTACACTGCGACCTTAATTCCTTTTTTGCCTCGGTTGAAATCCGCCTGCACCCGGAGCTTGCGGGCAAGGCGGTTGCGGTCTGCGGAAGCGTTGAGGAGCGGCACGGGATTGTGCTTGCAAAGTCCGACCTTGCGAAAGCCTACGGCGTAACTACGGGAGAAGCCGTGTGGGAGGCTCAGCGCAAATGCCCCGACCTTATAATCGCCCCGCCCCGCTTTGAGGAATATATGAAATATTCTAAAATGGCAAGAGGGATTTACGAAAAATATACTGATTTGATTGAGTCCTTCGGTATGGACGAATGCTGGCT
>JBJERK010000226.1:0-2691 GCA_051882255.1 Ruminiclostridium sp. | reverse complement strand
GTATCGATGGGCAAACTCCTAAGCAGATTATAAAGCGGGGAATAAGTATGAGCTTTATTCCCGAGGACAGGCTTGGAATGGGTCTTGCTGCATCAATGACGGTCGCCGAGAATATGATGCTCAAAAACTATTCCGACGCAAAAGGTCCATTTGTTGACAAAGCCTCCGCAAGAAAGCTTGCCGACAAGGTTGTCAAGGAGCTTGAGGTTGTAACTCCCGACATTGATACACCCGTAAGACGGCTTTCTGGAGGAAATGTTCAGAAAATTCTTCTCGGACGAGAAATTCAGGCTGACCCGAGCCTTATCATAACCGCTTATCCCGTGCGAGGTCTTGATATAAACTCCTCCTATACGATTTATAACATTCTGAACCGGGAAAAGCAGAAGGGAACAGGCGTACTTTTTGTAGGCGAGGACCTTGATGTAATGCTGGAGCTGTGCGACAGGATTGTTGTACTCTGTCACGGCAAAATTACGGGTATTGTTGACGCAAGGGAGGCTACAAAGGAGCAGATAGGTCTGCTTATGACTGACGCTCACAGCTCAGTTGATTTGTCCGATTACGAGGAGGAGACTGTAGTCCCCGTTTCTGCTGAAAAAACGGAAAAAAAGGCTTATCAGAAAAAAGCAAAGAAGCCGCCACTTATACGGGCTGCCAAAAGAGCGGATTTAAAAACAGGCGAAAAGGTAGTTCTTTATGCACTTTCGGTGCTTATCGCTCTTGTAATCGGCGGAATTTTCGTTGCGGCTAACGGTGTCAACCCATTTGAATACTACGCTAAGGTTGTGGTTGGCTGTTTTGAGAACAAGATTTATCTGCGGGGCTTTATAAGGCTTGTGATACCGCTGCTTATAACCTCTCTTGGTATTGCGGTGGCGTTCAAAATGAAGTTCTGGAATATCGGCGCTAATGGACAGTTTATTGCAGGCGCAATTTTCGCCACAACCGCTGCAAATCTCTGCCAGAACAGCCTGCCCCAGTGGCTTACACTTCTGATTATGGCTGCGGCAGGAATTATCGGCGGCGGACTTGTGGGACTTATCCCTGCTGTATGCAAGGTGAAGCTCGGCACAAGCGAAACTCTGCTTACCCTTATGCTGAACTACGTCTGCTACTACACTCTGACTTATCTTAAAAACACAATGTTTTTCAGAAAGCTTGCGGAGGATGGCTCTGTATTCCGCCCGGATTTCAAGGTACTGCCCGAAAACGGCTGGCTTTATGAAATTGACCTTTTCGGAGTGCAGGTTGATATATCCCTTATTATTGCAATACTGCTCACAATTCTTGCGTTTATATATTTCAGCAAGACAAAGCAGGGCTACGAGGTTGCGGTTGTCGGCGACAGCACCAACACCGCCCGCTATGCAGGAATGAACGTAAGCCGCATTATTATCAGAACAATGTTCATAAGTGCGGGAATTGCAGGTCTTGCAGGAATGTTACAGGTTTCAGGTTCAGCAACAAGCCACACTCTTGCAGACGGAATTACAGGGGACGTAGGCTTTACGGGAATTACTGTTGCATGGCTTGCAAAGCTTAATCCTATCGGTATTTTCATAGTTTCCTGCCTTATCGGCGTTCTTCAGAAGGGAACATCCGTTGCGGAAAGCGCCTTCAGCATTTCCTCAGCTGCTTCGGAAATCTTACAGGCAATCATACTTTTCGCAGTTCTTGCCGCAGATTTCTTCATTCGCTATAAGCTTGTTTTCAGAGGCTCGGAAAAGGAGGTTAAGGAATAATGGATATTATAGTAAATTTCCTTTATTATTCTGTTCGTGCAGGTACTCCGCTGCTTCTCGGCACAACAGGCGAAATACTGACTGAAAAATCCGGAAGCCTTAACCTTGGTGTTGAGGGACTTATGGCTATGGGCGCAATAGGCGGTTATCTTATCGGCTGCGCTACAAATAATCTGCTTATGGGAATAATCGGCGCCTTCCTCTGCGGCGTCCTGGGTGCGCTTGTTTTTGCATTTATTACAGTAACAATGCAGGCAAATCAGAACGTAACAGGTCTTGCTCTTACAGCATTTGGCGTAGGCGTTTACCGTTTTGTGGGTCGTCACCTTACAACAAAGGGCACATTTCCTTCCTTGGATGGCTGCCCCGGTTTCAAAGAGGCAGTTGCAGATACGGGAATACCTGTTCTTAGGGACATTCCGATAATCGGAAAGCTGCTGTTTTCATACAATGCCTTTGTGTATATTGCTATTGCTATCGCAGTAATCTGCTGGATTTATATTAAGAAGAGCAGGGCAGGCCTTAAGCTTCGTGCAGTAGGCGAAAACCCCGGGGCAGCTGACGCCTGCGGTATCAGGGTAAGCCTTTGCAGATATATAAATATACTTATCGGCGGAGGAATCTGCGGTATCGGTGGTCTTTACCTCGGCGTTGTGACCAACAGCGGCGCATGGAATGACAACTGGATAAACGGTATGGGCTGGATTTCCGTTGCGCTGGTTATTTTTGCAAACTGGAATCCTGTAAAGGCTATCTTCGGCGCATTCTTCTTCGGAATGCTGAGAACTCTCCAGCCCTGGAAGGGCAATCTCTCAGCGGAATTTCCCGGAGTTTTCGGCTGGCTTGTAGCTATCCCCGACGAATTCTATCAGATGCTTCCTTTCTTTATCACTGCGGTAGTGCTTATAGTATCCTGCATAAAGAAGAACAAAAAGAGCGCAGAGCC
>JBJERK010000225.1:0-2692 GCA_051882255.1 Ruminiclostridium sp. | reverse complement strand
TTCTTCTTTGAGAAATGGAAGGGCTATAAAAAGCTTAGTCTGTACTCCCGTACAATGATTAAAAACGTGCTGAGCGATAAGGGAAGAATGATGACTACGATTATGGGGGTTGTGGGCTGTATTGCACTTCTTGTAATCTGCTTCTCGCTAAAGCTTGCAATTGAGGACGCTCCGGTAATCCAGTTCAGGGACTACTACCTGTACGAAAACCGCCTTGTAATCGACAGCAGCGCAGGAACTTCGGAGGAATTTGAAACTGCACTAAAAGAAGAAAATATAAGCTACACGGTTATTCAGGATAAGCTTAAGAATTTCAGAGTAAACGGCGGAAGCTGGGAAACTGCTCATATTGTTGCTTCTTCGGATTTCGCTAAGCTCGGAGAATTTATGGTGGTGCAGGACATCAGCACCAAAGCCGTTGCAAGCGCCCCCGAAAACGGCGTACTTGTTTCCCGTAAGTGTGCTGAGCTTAATAATTTATCTGCGGGCAGCAAGGTTGAATTTATGGATTCCGAGGGCAACCCGAAGGAAGCGACTGTTGCGGGAATAATCGAGCATTATCTCCCCTACCACCTTTTTGTTACCACCGACAGCTACTACGAAGCCGCCATGGGCGAGGAAACGGACGAAAGCGTATTCCTGCTAAAGGGCGATATAAGCGGACTGCAACAAAAGGTACAGAATATAGACGGCTTCCTCTCCCTTAAGGACAACAGCGAATACAAGGAATCCGCAAGCGGCGTAAATCTTGTAATACTGATATGCCTTGCCCTCTCGGCTGTTATGGCTTTGCTGGTGCTTTTAAATCAGATTACCATGCATATCAACAGGAAGGCAAGGGAGCTGGCGGTTATGCGTATCAACGGCTACACCCTTAAGGAAACAAAGGCTTACGTTTATAAGGACAACATCGTGCTTACGATAATGGGACTTATTTTAGGCAGCGGCTTCGGAATTGTGCTTTCCTATATAGTAATCTGCATAATTGAAACCGGCGCTAATCGCTATGTGCGTACCCCGAATATTCCCGCCTGCCTTTATGCTTGTGCAGTAGGCGCTTTGTTCGCTCTGATTGTAAATCTTATTGCATTGAGGAAGATTAAGCGGCTTAATCTTACTAATGTGAGCGGGAATTGATTAAGAAAACGCTATAATGGCAGAAGGAGAAGCGGGGCTTCTCCTTTTGTTTTTACAAGTTGAATTAAGACAAACCACACCATAACCCCGTAAAAATAATTCTGCCCCAACCGCCGCAATATCCGACTTCTTTATCTCCGTCCACTTACCGTCAACAATAGAACGGAGTATATCAGCCGATAGATTTGTGATTGACCGGAATGTGAAAACCACATTTGACAGAACATTTAAAAATCACAAAAACATATTGACAAAGCTCTATCTGTTGTGTATAATGATATATAGAAATTATTCAATGTGAGGTGAAGATATGAGTTTCGATGTAAGAAAGACTGCTATTATCTTCAAAGCCTTCTGCGATGAAAACCGTGTGCGTATTTTAGAGCTTCTGAAGGACGGGGAGAAATGCGCCTGCAAGCTTCTTGAAGAAATGAACATAACCCAACCCACCCTTTCTCACCACATGAAAATACTCTGCGACAGCGGTATTGTGGAGGGACGAAAAGAGGGTAAATGGATGCATTACTCCATTTCCAGTGAGGGCGTTGAAGAAGCGCAGAAGTATCTTGAATCTCTGAAAAACAAATGAAAAGAGAAGAAAAAATGAATAAAACAGATAAAGCATTAGAGCTTTTTTCAAACAATTTTAACTGTTCGCAGGCTGTTCTGACAGCCTTTGCGCCGGATTGCGGTCTTGATGAAAAGCTTGCCTTAAAGCTTGGAACCTCCTTCGGCGGCGGCGCAAGAAACGGCGATATTTGCGGAGCGGTTTCGGGAGCGCTGCTTGTTCTCGGACTTAAATACGGGCATTACATATCCTCGGATAGTGAGCAAAAGGCCCGTGCATACAAAATTGCCGTTGATTATACTAAGCGTTTCAAGGAAGCCAACGGCTCAATAGTATGTCGTGATTTACTGGGATATGACCTTTCAAAGCCCGATGAAATGGCTTGTATCAAGGAAAAAGGGCTGTTCGGTACTGTTTGCCCGAAGATGATTAAGAGCGCTGTGGAGATACTTGAAAGCGTTCTTGCCGATTATGAATAATATTCAGCCGTGTTTCACACGGCTTATTCAAAATATATAATATCGATGTATTCCTATGTTTAGATATATCTATATGAGAAAGGAGTTACTTCTTTGGAAACACTCAAATCAATATGGGATTTCTTTCAGAATGAAATCCTCGGAATGGCTTGGCTGAACAGACTTATCGGCAGTCTTCTGAATACGCTGGGACTTGATACAACGGAAAAAATCGGGGGCAGTATTCTTTTTTTCATCTATGATATGATAAAAATTATGGTGCTGCTTGGTATCCTTATTTTCATCATTTCATACATTCAAAGCTTTTTTCCGCCCGAAAGGACAAAGAAAATTCTCGGCAGATTTCACGGAATATGGGCAAATATACTTGCCGCACTGCTTGGAACGGTAACGCCCTTCTGTTCCTGCTCGTCAATTCCGCTGTTTATCGGTTTTACAAGCGCAGGGCTGCCCCTTGGAGTTACATTTTCGTTTCTGATTTCATCACCGATGGTTGACCTCGGCTCGT
>JBJERK010000224.1:7810-10929 GCA_051882255.1 Ruminiclostridium sp. | reverse complement strand
TTGAATACTGCTTATCCGCCTTTTTGGGGTTGGTAAGCAGGCAGAGGGTAACGTCCGACTCTGCTTCAAGCTCTGCGGATTTTGCAATTGCGGCGAGAATATCCTCGGACTTGTAGAGGATTGCGGTTCTCTTTCTTGCTCCCGCAAGCTTTATGCCGTTTTCGCAGACGATTGAGAAAATACGCTCAAAGCCGATTGAGAAGCCAACAGCGGGAACGTCTGAGCCTGTAAATCTTCCGATAAGGTTATCGTATCTTCCGCCGCCTGCAACCGTACCGCCGAACTGTTTGCTTGAAATTTCAAACACAGTTCCGGTATAGTAGCCCTGCCCACGAACGAGAGAGGGGTCGAACTCAACGGAGTAGTCGGGGGAAAGCTTGTCTGCGGTTTCGATAATGGTTTTAAGCTGGGCGAGGGTTTCCTTAGCATCTTCGCCGCAGTATCTTTCCATATCTTCAAGGGTAAGCTTACCCTTTTTGAGCAGTTCGCAAAGCTTCCCGATTGCGTTCTCCGGCATGCCTTTTTCCTGAAGCTCTGCCGAAACTCCCTCAACGCCGATTTTATCCAGCTTGTCGAAGGTTACGGAAACTGTATCAAGCGCCTCCTCCGGGAAGCCCATTGTAAGCAGCGAATTTCTCAGCACTCTGCGGTCATTTACTCTTACGGTAAATTCCCCGATTCCGATTTTGCCCAGTGCCTTGGCTGTAACGGAAATAAGCTCGATTTCCGCGCAGATTGAATCGGTACCCAGTATATCAATATCGCACTGCACAAACTCACGGAGTCTGCCTCTCTGGGGTCTTTCCGCACGGTAAACCCTGTCGATCTGTATGCACTTAAAGGGCGTGGGCAGGTCGTTTTTATTGTTTGCGTAGTATCTTGAAAGGGGCAGGGTAAGGTCGTATCTCAGCCCTAAGTCGCAGATATTCTTCTCGTTAACCGGGTTCTCCGCCAGCGCCGCCGCCAGCTTCTCCCCTCGCTTCATTATGCGGAATATAAGGTTAAGGTTGTCCCCTCCGTCGCTCTTGTCCAGGTTCTCCGCACTCTCCACCGCAGGCGTATATATGCGTGTAAATCCGCTCGCCTTATAGGTATCAAGTATTATATTCATAAGCCTGTCCCTCTGCGCCGCCGCTTCAGGCAGGTATTCCTGCATCCCCTTCTGTGGTTTTACATTCATCTCTTCTGTTTCCTTTCTGCTTTTTCTGCTTAGATTATACCCTATTACAGAGATTTTGTCAAGGAAGAGATTATGAGAGAGAATAAGAGATTATGAGAATAAAGAGAGGACGCTTTTTGAAAAGAAGCTACGCAGCAAGCTGCGCAAAAACTTTCAGCCGCTTCGCGGTGTAGCGGCGGGCGCTCAGAACAGATTATGAGTACAGCAATAATTGTTACTTACCCACTAAGCAAAACTGCCCGAACAATTCAGCCCACAAGAACTGCGAATGTGCATAAAAAATCCCCCAAAAAGCAAGACCATAAATCAAGCTTCTTGGGGTGGAGCGCCCGTGCGCTCCCGCCGGGGTATGTTCAAAAATCTATGATTTTTGAACCCGTCGGTATGCGCTATGGCGCATACTTCCTCAAGAGGAAGAATTTATTATAAGGGGGCGGCGTTAGCCCCCTTCATCTTTTAAATCTCTCACAAAATCTCTCACAAATTCTCACTGCACATAAGTACCCGGGAAATAGAAGTCGAGGATTTGTTCCCATGTGTAGCCGTACTGGGTGGCGAGGATATTGGCGCCGTGCTGGCTTAAGCCAACGCCGTGACCGTAGCCGTAGGTGGTGATTGTGAACATATCGGAGTCGGGGTCGTAGGCTATATCGAAGCTTGCGGAGCGTATATCGTATTCCATAATTGTTTCACGGAATACTCTTCCCGTAATATTTACGTCACGGGAGCCGTTGTTGAAGCTTGAGTAGCCGCCGATAGTCATTCTGCCAACATAAACGCTGTCAACGTAGGATTCGATTGTAAACCATTGTGACGGGTCGCCGGTAAGAACAATTCCCGTGTTGCGCTCTACATAGTCCTTTATTTCCGCCGAGGAAAAGGTTGGCTTTCTGCCGTAGTTGATGTCGTAAAGCCTGTCGAAATCCGTTTCCTTGCTTTGCAGGTAGGGATAATCCACGCCCCATACCGACTTTGAAGAAGCGGTGTAGCCTGCGGTTGAAGCGCAGTAAACCGACTGGATAAGCTTTCCGTCGTAGTAAATCGCCTTTCCGAGGACCTCGCTTACGCATTTCAGCACCTTGTCGCTGGGGGTTTTCAGAACAACATAGGCATTCTGCTTGTTGTCGTTGTAGTACTTGATGTAGGTGTATGCAGCAACCGCCTGCGCCTTTATAGCCTCCTCGTTAAAGCCGCCGCCGATTTCTCCCATAACCGCCTGCGCCACGATATTGATGGCGGAGTCGGTAACAATGGTGCCGCCTGCGTTAACCGTAAGGGTTTCGCCGTTATCGGTAATCTCTGTTTCCTTTTTTGTGGTTTCTTCTGTTGCAGGAGCTTCTGAAGCTGTGGTTTCTTCTGCTTCCTCCTCGGTAATATCCGGGTCGTCAAGCTCCTCCTCGGTGGTTTCCTCGTCCTCTATGTCCTCAATATCCACTTCATAGGGCTCGCCCTCCTCTTCCTCTGTTTCCGGGGGCAGGGTGGTGGTAGTTGAGCTTTCGGTTTCCGTGGTAACAGGAGTTGTCTTTGCGGTTGTTGCTGCGGTTTCGGGTGCAGCTGTCTGAGGCGCGGAGGTTTTCTTCGGCGTTGTATAGTCGAAGTCCTCCGGGTCCATTACAAAATCATCGGGAGAGGTAGCTGCTGTGGAGGTTGTTGTGTCGGAAATTATAAGCTGCTCCTCGGTCATTGTGTAGTCTGCGAGAGAGGGCTTTTTGCCGTTTACAACATTTATACGGGTGGCGTATGTATAAATCGCCCTGCCGTTTTCGTCAACAGCTGAGGTTACTGCGGGTACGGTAACAGCCTCTTCGGTCTGTTCGGTCTGCGCCGTATCCTCCGCTGAAATGCTTATATCTATGCTGTCTATTGTGCCCATAATTCCGAAAAGGAACACATAAAGGCTTATAATAGCCAGCGCCGCCGCAATTCTTGCTGCAGAGCC
>JBJERK010000224.1:3062-7710 GCA_051882255.1 Ruminiclostridium sp. | reverse complement strand
GCCGCCTTGAGAAATTTTCTTGTTGCCTTTTAGATTACGCTTTTCTTACTGCACTAAAAATATTGGCTGTTTTCAGCCCTTTATTCATCGTAGCCCTTAAAATCCTTGATATATGACGGGTCCCATTTTCTTCCCGCCCACTCACAGGCATAGGTTTCGTAGTAGGCTTCAAACATTTTCCGCTTTACGTTGCCTTCCTCGTCAAAGCCTGTGTTGTCAATAAAGGTGCTTGTGTCCAGGGTAAGGCTTTCGTTGTCCCTTACCTTTCTCGCCATAACTACAAGCCTCATATCCGAGAACATTGAGAAATCGCAGGTTGAAAGGGTAAGGATTTCATCTCCGTATTCAAGGTCAACTCCCGTGTAGAAGTAGCTCCTGTCCAGCGCCTCTGCAATATAGTTGTCAAAGTCGCTTTTGGAGGTGAAATAAACGTGGTTCCAGTAGTCGAATACCGTTCCGTGCTCTTCCTTTGTGTTGGTAAGGAAAACGGAGAAGATAAAGTATCTGTTTCTGTTGTAGAGGGTATCGAACTGGAGCAGGTAGTTGTTCTTAAGGAACTCCATTCCCTTTTTGCGGTAGTTTGAAAGGGGCTGGAAATAGTTGTTGGTAATAAGGTTATGACCGTAAAGCAGGGTATTTCCCGGCATACTGTCTGCGGTTATCTTGCCCTGATAATCGGCGAAGATTGTGCCGTTTTCGTTGTAGCCGCCGGAGAAGTTATGCTTTAGATAATACTCGTTGTCCGTGTACTGAACAACAGGGTACTGTATGTAGGGATAAAGGGAAATCCAGCCTACGAAGTCGTTGTTCTGTTCGTAATAGTCCAGATATTCCGCAAGGATTTCAACCTCCTTGCTTTCGCCGTCGCTTGCGCCGCTGTTATCGTCCTTATCCGTCATCATTATGGTTATAACCTCGTTGCTGGCGTTCTGCGCCTTAAGGTCCGCCCAGTGCTTTGCGTCCTCGGTGTTGGCGTTGTCGCGGAAGACGTAGAAGTTGAGCATTATAATTCCTGCCGTAACAAGAACTATAATTGAAATAAGGAAAACGAGTTTACGGACAATTTCGCCCGTCGAATCCCCCTTCCAGGGGAAAATTCCGCTGAGAAAGCTTTCAACAGGCCCCATCTTCTTTCTTCTGCGGGGAGGGCGGCGCCTTACAGGCTGTTTTTTAGGGGCATTAGGGGTAATTTCTAATTCAGGCATTTATAAGTCCTTTTAATGCAGGCGGCGATTTCCCGCCACCCTGAAAATATAGTTTTTATCAGCTGTTTACAGCTGCCATTTCTGCAAGGGTAGCTTCCTCGTGGGTTGCAAAATATTCGTCGAAGCCCTTTACCTTTGTCGTATCCCATTTTCTTCCGCCCCAGCTTCCGCCGTAGCACTGATACCAGTAGTCAAAGTAAAGCGGGTCGGGATTTATGTAAGCCTTCGAGGTATCAACCTCAGCGCTTTCGCCCTCTCTTACACGTCTTGCATAAAGAACAAATCTTGTATCAACGGCACTGCCCAAAGGATAGTAGCAGGTAGAAAGGGTAAGGATTTCGTCGCCGTATTCAAGGTCAACGTCGGTATAGAAAAGGCTTCTGTCCATAATCTTTGCAATATAGTTATAGAACTCGCCTTCGTTCTTTATATCTCTCTGCTTGTAGTACTTGAATACCTCGCCGTGCTTTTCCTGAGTATTAACATACATTGCTGCAAACACCTTGTATGTACCCTTTTCCCATACCGTATCAAAGGTAATTGTGGGAGCAGTCATATACTGGTCGATATTCATATTCGTTCTGCTGTAATCGCTGTACCAGGGGCAGTAGGTTGTAATTTTTGCAAAGCTTGGACCCGTTCTCATATTGTGACCGTAGAGAATTGTGTTTGCGGGACGGGTTCTTGTGGTGAACTTGCACTTGTAGTCTGCAAAGATAGCGCCCTGCTTAACCTCGTTGCGGTCGAAATCACGGGTAAGGTAGTACTTGTTGTCGTCGCACTGGAGCACGGGGAAGTCGATAGGCGTTCCGTCAATCTGAATCCAGCCTATCATATCGTTATTCTTCTCGTACCATTCGCTATAGTCCTCCATAACCGGGAGAGGAGCAAGAGTTGTGGTGGTTGTGGTTGTTACCTTAGGGGCAGTAGTTGTCGCCTTGGTTGTTGTAGCTTCTTCGGGGGCAGAGGTGGAAACTGAGCTTCCGGTATCTGCGGTTTCCTCGGCTTCTCCGCAGGAGGCAATGCCAAGGGTAATGCACATAGCGGCAATAAGCGCCGCCGCCTTTTTTGCTTTTCTTAATTCAGCCATTTTGTTACATCCTTTTCAGAAAATTATATTATTTTGGGACAGATTACTGTCCGCTTCTTACCTAAATATATTGCAGCTCTTGCTGAAATATTCTCTTAGCTTTCATAGCTTAATAGCTTCGAGGTATCCCAGGTTCTTCCCTGCCAGCTTCCGCCCTCGCGGTCGTACTGGTATCTGAACTTAAGGGGATTTGTGTTGATAACCGCCTTTGAAACGTCAACCTCAGCGCTTTCGCCCTCTCTTACCTTTCTTGCAAAAACAGCACAGCGGGTATCTGCGTTTTCCTTTCCGTAGGGGTAGTAGCAGGTTGAAAGGGTAAGGATACTGTCGCCATAGGTAAGGTCAACGTCCGTCCACAGCACGCTTCTGTCCATAATATCAAGGATATAGCTGTTGAAAGCCTCCTTGTTGGCAAACTCGTGAACTGTATGGTAGGGATAAACCTCCCCAAGCTCCTCCTGTGTATTAAAGAGCACGCAGGCGAAAACCTTCCATTCGGAATCGTCGTAAAGGGTGTTGAAGGTTACAGTCGGGTACTTCTTGTAGAAGGCAAGCCTGTCGGTTGTGTCCCCGTCAAGAGTGCCGTCATAATAGCGGGAAAGCTTTGCAAACATCTTGTCGCCGTAGGACATATTGTGTCCGTAAAGAACGGTATTGCCCGAAAGCTTATCGGGTAAGAAAATATTCCTGTAATCGGCGTAGATTGCGCCTCGCTTGCTTTCCTCCTTCTTTATGTTGTGGTCAAGGTAGTACTTGTTGTCCTCCGCCTGTACAACGGGATAGCTTATAATAGCTTTCTGGTTGCCATTTTCGTCGGTTCCCGCTTCTCCTATCCTTATCCAGCCCACAACATCATTGTTTTCTGCGTAAAGCTGAAGGAAGCTGTCGCTTATACCCGGCTTTTCCTGCTGAATCTGCTGGATTTCATTGTCCTCAAGGTTAATTGTTCCGTTTATTGAGTTGTCGTAAATCTCCTCAATTTCCTTATCCACAATATTTATCTGCTTAGCCTCGTCAAGAAGGTCAAGCACAACAGAGCCGCCGGTTATTACGAATGCAATTACCGCAATATCGAAAATTACCTTTCTTACCGACTCCGCAACTCCGTCTCCCTTGCAGGGGAAAATCGCCCGAGCCATACGGACGAAGATATTGGGTTTTTTCGGCTTGTTGCCGTTATTTCCGCTGTTATTGCCCTTTCCGCCGCCTGATTTTGCTCTTGTGCGGGGAACGGTGCTTCCGTAGCCGGAAGAACGTCTGCCCGAGGGACGGTTCGCAAAGGCGCTCTTTGCCGCTCTGTCGATGGAGCTTTGCGCCTTTGTGCCCATTTCGTAGGGGTCGTTGTCTATAGTGCGGCGGGGGAGAATTTTTTCCGTTTCTTCCGCTTTTTCAGCCGGTTTCCTTTCGGGTGCAGTACTGCCCTCAAAGGAAACAGAAGGCGCCGCCGCTTCAAAAGCGGGCGTCAAGCCCTTATCAGCATTTCCGAAATAAAGCACCTGCTCCTCTTCCTCCCTGTCGCTTTTTGAGGCGCTGATTTTTGCCGTGTTTCCTAAATGAACGGGGTTTTCCGGGGCAGGCAGAGTTTCAATATCCTCTTCTGCGGCTTCCTTCGGCTCTTTCTCCGTCTCCTCACCGCCCCAGCTTATTTCCTGAACCTCTGCGGCTTCGGGCTTGTTGTGCTTGACTGCGTTAAGAGCGCTGTCGATAAGCTCGTCGGAGAAGCCCTCGTTTTCGGCGCTTTCCTCCTTGCCCTCCGCCTTGTAGCTGTCGGTAATTGGAGCGATTTTTGGCTGCTCCTTTTTAACCGCAGTCAGAAATTCCTCGGAAAGCTTCGGAAGTCCCTCCACCTTTTCAGCGGGCTTTTCCGCCTTAAGAGAGGCAATAAATTCCTCGGAAAGCTCTGTCGGCTCTGTCTTTTTTATCTCTTTTTCTGTTGCAGTAAGCTTCTCTTCCCCGATTTTTGCTTCTTTTACGGCAGGCTTTTCTTCCTGCTTTGGTTCAGCCGCAGGCTTCTGCTTTTCCGGCTTTGGAGCAGGGCTTACCGCCTTCGGGGCTTTCTGCTGATTTTCGGGTTTTGCTGACTTCGCAGGCTTAGCCTGAGGAACAGACGCTTTTTCCGCCTTTTTCGCCCGCTCCTGCGCTTCTCTTACCGCTTCAGCCTGCTTTTTCTCCGCAAGCCTTGCCTGCTCTTCCCTTTTCGCCGCTACTGCGTCCTTTGAATCTTTTGATTCCTTGCGAAAGGCGCTGCCGTTAAAGCCCTCGGCTTTATGTTCTCTTTGTTCCTGCCTGAGCCGCTTCTCAGATGAAGCGCCCGAACCCCTGCTTCGGGGTCTTTCCATAAAATTCGACATAA
>JBJERK010000224.1:0-2962 GCA_051882255.1 Ruminiclostridium sp. | reverse complement strand
TCTATTTCTTCCTTTATCAAAGACAAAGCGGTGTAAGCCGCCTCTGCCCTTATTGCGCTTCTCTTGCTTTCCTCTTCCGGGAAGGCCTCGCCCGTAAACAAAAACCGCTTTGCATAGGTCTTTTCCGGGGTCGCTATCCCTATATAAACCGTTCCCACGGGCTTTCCCTCTACTGCTCCCGTAGGCCCTGCAATTCCCGTTACCGAAGCCGAGAAGTCCGAGCCGGAAAGCCTCTTTATTCCCGAAGCCATAGCAACTGCGGTTTCCTCGGATACTGCACCTACAGAAGAAAGAATTTCTTCCGATACGCCAAGCAGCTTCATTTTCGCTTCATTAGCGTAGGTGCATACCCCGAAGCCGAAAACCGAGGAGGAGCCGGAAACAGCGGTAATCTTTTCCGATATAAGCCCGCCTGTGCAGCTTTCCGCCGTGGAAAGAACGGCATTTTTTTCAATTAGTAATTGTACTACATTTTCGGCAATTTTGTCAAGTTTAGTTACCATATTACCTGTTTTTTCCTCATAAATAAGGGTTTTATTCTATTTAAAACACTCCGCAGTGCCGCCGCAGGTTACGTCCCCAAGGCTCAGAGAGCGGGTCCCTTGAAGTCCGCCGCACGGAAATCCTTGAAGGTTGTTTCCCGTACCGCCTTTTCAATCAGCGGTACGAAATCGAACATCTGCTCCGCCTTTTCTACCTCGGCAAGCTGTGGCTTTGTGCGGGGATGCTTTGGGGTAAATACCGTACAGCAGTCCTCGTAAGGCAGTATCGAGGTTTCAAAGGTTCCGATTTTTCTTGCAATTTCAACAATTTCCTTCTTGTCCATTCCTATTACAGGACGGAAAACAGGAACGTCCGAGGCCTTGTCGGTGCAGCCCAGCGCCATTATGGTCTGGCTTGCAACCTGCCCCACGCTTTCGCCCGTAATAAGCGCCTTGTAGTCGTGGTCGGCGCAGAAAGCATTCGCTATTTTCATCATAATTCTGCGCATTATTATCGTAAAGTATTCCTCCGGGCAGTTGTCCCGCAGGGCTTCCTGTATCTCCGTAAAGGGAACGCAGTAAAACCTTATGTCCCCGCAGTAGGGCGTAAGCTCCGAGCAAAGCTCTTCAACCTTCATAAGTGCCCTTTCCGAGGTGTAGGGCGGGCTCTGGAAATGAATAGCGTCAACGTTAATTCCCCGCTTCGCCATCATATACGCCGCAACAGGGCTGTCAATTCCGCCGGAAAGCAGGAGGAGCGCTGCTCCGCTGCTTCCTACCGGTATTCCGCCTGCGCCGATTATGCGGTCTGCGTTGAGATAAGCCCCTGCGTCACGGATTTCAAGTATAACCGTAACGTCAGGCTCGTGTACGTCAACCGTAAGGTGGGGATAAGCTTCAAGTATCGCTGCACCCAGCTCCCGCTGAATGTCGGGAGTCTTCATAGGGAAGGACTTGTCCGACCGCTTCGAGTTTACCTTAAAGGTCTTAGCGCCCGAAAGAGCATTTTCAAGATAAGGCATACCCAGCCGCACTATTTCTCCGAAATCCTTCGGCAGCACCGCACAGCGCTGAATTGCCGCAATACCGAAAATGCACTTGAGCTTCTCTGTAACCTCGTCCATATCAATGCTGTCGTCAAGGGGCTTTATATAGATAGTAGACTGCTTTCGGGAAATCTCAAAGCTTCCCATTTTTTTAAGTCTTCTCTTTATATTCTTAACGAGAATGTCCTCAAAGGTACTCCTGTTAAGCCCTTTAAGAGCAATCTCCCCGTATTTCGCCATTATAACTTCCTGCATAAACTATCCTTTCTATTCCTGCACAAAAACTGTGAATGTGCATCAATCTAACCCCATTAATCCTCGGTATTAATCAAGCTTCCTGCGGGTCAAGCGCCGCCGCGCTTGCCGGGGGTATGTTCAAAAATCTACGATTTTTGAACCCGTTGGTATGCGCTATGGCGCATACCTCCTCAAGAGGAAGAATTGATTGTAAGGGGGCGGGCAGCCCCCTTGCTCAATTCTCTTCAATCTCTGTCTTCCTTCCCACAAGCCAGGAAACCGCACCGCCTGCCGCAAAAGCAAACACGCCGATAAGGGTAGCAAGATTAAGTCCGAAGCCCTCGGGAAGAATTGCGTAAATCGAGCCGGCTACAAGACCGAGAATTGCGCTGAAAACAAGCAGCCTGTGTTTTTTCAGCAAAGCCGAAATAAGCCGTGCGCCGAAAACTATACCCATAACAACTCCTACCGCCACGGGAATAAGTACGATTATGTCAAGATTCTTGATAGCGCTTATAACCGTGCTGTAAGTGCCGAGCAGCACCATTACAAACGAGCCGGAAACTCCCGGAATTATCATAGCAATTGCCGCAATCAGCGAAGCGCCGAAAAGCGTCAGGAAAAACGGCACATCCATAGCGTAGCTTATGTCAAGCTTGAAGTTATCCGCCGTAATGCTGCTTGTATCGCCGCCGCAGGTGTCAATTACAATCTGAAGTTTTTCGTGAGGCGGTATTGTGGCAGCAGCTTCTTCCGGCACAAGCGTGTTGAAGGAGTCGGGAACTTCGGTAAAAAGCGACTTTATCTTATCTGTGATAGAGTGCTTCTGTATAAGCCTTGCTTTCGAAACAGGATATTTCGGGTCAAAGCCGCAGTCCTCAATTCCTATCTCCCAGTCCTTTATGGTCCTGTCGCTGTTGTTTTCTATTACAATAGTAACCTTGCTGCCCTCTGTTATGCAGTCCAGCGAGTAGGCTTCCGAAGCGCCGTTCTTTTCAAGCATCGACAGCCCCACAACAAGCACTATTGCCGCTAAAAAAGGAGCAATACAGGCGGGACGGAACTTTTCCTTTACCGTCGCATTTCTTATTATAAGAGGAATACTTCCGATTATAAGCCCCATAAAGAACATATATGTCTGTGTGGGGAAGTTTGCAAAAAGCCAGCTGATTACAAATGAAAAACCAAGTATTCCGA
>JBJERK010000223.1:0-10963 GCA_051882255.1 Ruminiclostridium sp. | reverse complement strand
AGGCTCGGGCAGGGATTTTGACCCGCTTATAGCAGAGATTTTCCTTGATATACGGGATAAGGTTGAACAGGTCCACGGAGAATTTGCGGCGGAGGTTGAAGCAGCCGCGCAGACGGCAAAATAGCCAATATTATCAGGCTGACGACGCAGATGGCGGTTTATCGACAGTCTGAAGCCCGCAGGATAAATCCTGCGGGCTTATTTTAATACAGTAAAAGGCGGCTTTGTTTGCTCAAAGCCGCCTTGCATATATTCTGTCAGTAATTACTTACATATAGGCAGGCTGGTTATATGCAACCTTTGAACGGCTCCACGCACACTTTCCTGCCACGAGCATACGCTTCTCTGCCGTGACGTTCCCAAGCAATTTATGGCGAACGCCGCTTCATTACATTTCTGCAATTTCCGTCAATGCTATTATACTCAATCCGGGCGGTTTTGTCAAGAGCCGATTTAAGAATTACTGCCAGCCCTTGCATACGTCAACCCATTTCAGAGCGCCGCTGTACTGCATAAGCTCCGAAAGGCTCAGCCCGATAACGCTGTTTGAGGTGCCGCAGGCGGTATAAACCTTTTCGTAACGCTTAAGGGACTCGTCAAGATAAACGCTTACGCCCTCGTTGAGCACATAGGGACACACGCCGCCGACGGAATAGCCGATTTTTTCTTCAACGTCCTGCGGGCTAAGCATTTTCGGCTTGAAAACAAACTCAGCCTTGAATTTACCGTTGTCCGTCTTTGCGTCGCCTGCTGCAACAATAAGAATTGCGCCGCCCTCGTTTCCGTAGAAGGTGATTGATTTTGCAATTTCTCCGGGAGTGCAGCCTATTGCCTCAGCCGCAAGCTCTACCGTAGCGCTGGACTGTTCGAAAATCTGTATCCTGTCCCCCAGTCCGATTTTTCTGAAATACTCCATAGCTTTTTCTGACATAGTTTTTCCTCCGTTATACAGCAAGCGGCTGTAACAGCTCCCTGAAGCTGTAAATAAAGCGGTCTGCTGTTTCTTTTATTATTTTTTCGTCGCGGGCAGAGGTTTCGTCGTAAACACCGACCGTTCTGAAGCCGCCTGCCTTAGCGCCGGTAATTCCTAAGTAAATATCCTCGAAAACAACGGATTTTTCGGGACTTACGCCCATTCTTTCACAGGCAAGCAGATAAATATCCGGAAAGCCCTTTTTCCGCTCTACCTCGTTCACATTCACAACTGCGTCGAAAACCTTATCAAGCCCTGTTCTTTTCAGTACGGGCAGGTACAGCTCCTCATCGTTTGCGGTTGCAAGGGCAAGCTTAATTCCCTGCCCTTTCAGCGCAAGAAGGTATTCCTCAGCGTATTCCTTCAGCTTTGCCTCGTTGGTATAAAAATCAATCGCCATTTCCTGCCACTCGGCAATAAGCGCCTCGGGAGTTTCCTTGAAACCAAAGCGGTTGATTGTATAAACTGCGGTATCGTAGGCGCCGAGATGAGCAATTTCAAGCATATAGTCCTCGGGTATCGGGGAAATTCCTCTGCTCCTTAAGAACATATCGTCTATTTTCCCCCAGAACCACATTGAGTCAAGAATTGTCCCGTCAAGGTCAAAGATTGCCGCTTCGATATTCTGCATAAAACCTCTCATTTCTATTTTGCAATACACTAAAATTCAGCCCGCTTTTGCGGGCTGAAACATTTTATTCTTCTCCTAATTTTGCTTTCACATAATCAACGATTATATCAACCGATTTATCAATTCCTATATCGGAATTTATTGAAATATCGTAGGTCTGAGCCTTGCCCCAGGCGTCGTCGGCAAAGTAGTTGTAGTAGGCTACCCTGCTCTTGTCCTTCTTCATAACGTATGCCTTGTAGTTATCCGCCTTTTCGCCGTAACCGTCACGGACACGGGCAACGCGGCTTTCAAGGGGAGCGTGGATAAATACGTTAATTACGTTCTCTTTGCCCCGAAGAATATAGTCTGCGCAGCGGCCTACAATAACGCAGCTTTCCTTTGCGTAAAGGTCCTTGATAACTCTTGACTGGGCAATAAAAATCATATCCGAGGCAGGAAGAATCTGGCTGCCTATGTAGAGATGATATAAAAGGCTCTGGGTCTTTTTCTGGTCGTTCTGGCGCACAAATTCCTCGGTATAACCGCTTTCCTTTGCAACAAGGGACAAAAGCTCCCCGTCGTAGAAGTTTACCCCAAGCTTTTCAGCAACAAGACGTCCTATCCGCCTGCCGCCTGAGCCGTATTCACGGGAAACTGTAATTACGAATTTTTTCATATCAGAACCACCCTTTCCTTACGGGACAACCCGCTATATTGTATAATAAACGGCAACCGTGCCGCTTTTTACCGAAATTTTTGCTGTCTTTTCTGTAAACTCGTTGCTTACTCCAAGGGGAAAATCATTTGTAAGACGGTAATTTTCAACGGTATATTTCAGATTTTCAATTGTTACTCCCTCGCAGACATCGCTCAAGGCAAATACCGAAACATACTCCCCCGCCACGCCGGAAATCTCAAGCTCCCCGTTTGTTACAGCCGAAACGACATAGCCGTTACCGTAAAGCCGGGTTTCAAAGCCCCGCTTTGAGAGATGAGCGATAAGCTGTAGATTTGCAAGAGTGTGGTCAAGCCTGCCGCCTGTTCCGCCGTAAATCACAAAGGAATTGCAGCCACAGTCTATCCCCTTTTCCGCCGCAGCCCACATATCGGTGACGTCCTTTTCTTTGGGCAGTACCGTTACCTTGCCGCCTGTCGGTGTTCTTCCGAGGGAATCGAAATCGCCGATTATATAATCCGGAGAAAATCCCGCAAAACGGAGGAAATCAAGTCCGCCGTCGGCAGCGATTACAACAGAGCCTTCAAAGGGAAGCAAGGGCAGCGGGGTGCGCTCGCCTGCACCAAAAATAAAGCAGAATTTTTTCTCCACGCAAACCTCCTGCACCCAAAGACAAGACTTAGAGATTACTTATAAAATCTCTGCCTATATTATACTAATTTTCGGACAATTTGTCAATAGCGTGTATATAAGCGATTTTCTAAAAATCCCCCTAATTTTTACCGAAATAATTGACATTTTGGTTACAATATGGTATTATTATGGTATATAATGTGTTGAATTTCAGTAATTTCAGATAAATTTCCATTTGCCGACAGTCTTTGTGGGCGCGCGGTAAAGGCGGCAGCCGTTAATTGTGCGGTGTTGCCTAATTTTCTCGGAAAGCGAGGGTGCTTTATGAAAAAGAAATCAGGCGGAAAAAAGCCTACCTTAACCGGAAAAATCATAAGATGGATGTGCGTTTCCGTAGGCAGCTCACTTTGCATAGTTGCCGCTATAAATATTCTTATGAGCTACCGTTTTCTTAACGACGCTCTTATAAACGAAATTACGGAGGTTACCTCAACCGCCTCGGATACAATTTCAAATCAGATGCAGTCCGTTGTTGACGCTGTTGAAATGCTTGGTATGGATTCGCTTTTCCAGAACATGAAAAGCAACGAGCTTAAAATCGCAAACCGCTGCGTTCAGATTAAGACGAATTATCCGATATATACCGACGTTAACGTTATTGACCGATATACTGTCTGTGTAAGCGATGAAGCGCTTGATTACATAGACGACAATTCGGATAATAACAAGGGCGTCAACTGGGTTGACAGCTCCGGCGGTAAGGCGCTGGACTATACCGGGGATATGAACTTCAAGAAAATGCTTGAAGAGGACGTTACGGTAGTTACTTCCCCCTACTATATCCCCGAAAAGGAAAAAACCGTTTTCGATATTTACAGCCCTATTCATACCACCGACATAACAAAATCCGTTCTCGGCGGAATACATGTAAAGGTAGACGTCAAGGCGTTTTCAGAGGTTATCGGGGAAATCACAATCGGTAAAACAGGCTACGCCTTTGTTGTGGACAAGGACGGATATATAATCGCTCACCCTGACGAAACCTATATTGACCGCCGTGTGAACTACATAGAGCTTGCAAAAAGCGACTCCTCCTACGCTGACGTTGCAGATGTTATCAGCAGTGCAACAGCAGGTGAAAGCGGCTTTGCCTCCGTTAATATCGACGGTATGAACAGATACCTTTGCTACGCTCCTATTGATGGCGAGCAGCAGTGGTCCTGTATAATTGCGGCAAATCCCGCGGAGCATACAAGCTCAATTTATCTGTCGGTTATTATAACAGTAATTGCGGTTGTGGTATGCTTTATCCTGTCGGTATTTGTTATTCTCACAATCATCAAGGCTGTTATCAAGCCTGTTTCCCGCTGCTCGGAGCAGATTTCCTACCTGTCAAAAGGTAATCTCCACGGAGAAAGACTGGACTACGGAAATAAGGTAACGGCTGAAATAAGCGAGCTCAGCGAAAGCACAAATATGATCGCCGAGTACTTCAACGCTATGATGGACGACCTTAACGCTATGCTGAATGCATTCGGCGACGGAAATCTTACATATAAGGCTTCCGATGTTTATGTGGGCGACTTTAAGTCATTAAAGGTTTCCTATGAGCGCATAAAACGCTCTCTTAACGAAATTATGGGCAAAATCAGCAGCGCAGGCGTAAGAGTTTCCGACTCCTCGGCGCAGGTTTCCTATGCGGCAGGAAGTCTTTCTCAGGGTGCAGTTTCTCAGGCTGCCTCAATCGAACAGCTCTCCGCTTCGATTACAGATATTACCCGAAAGGTTGACGTTAATGCGGCTCACGCAGGAACTGCCGCAAAGAATACTCAGGCTTCAATAGCTCTCGTCCAGGAGGGCAACAAGTATATGAACTCCCTGCTTACTGCAATGACGCTTATTGAGGAAAACTCCTGCGAAGTCGAAAAAATCATCAGGACTATCGAGGATATTTCCTTCCAGACAAATATTCTTGCAATAAACGCTTCCATTGAAGCAGCAAGAGCGGGAGAGGCTGGAAAGGGCTTTGCTGTTGTTGCAGACGAGGTAAGAAACCTTGCAGGTAAGGTTGCGGAGGCTGCAAACACAACAAGAAGCCTTATCAAGAACGCAATTGACGCTGTTGAGAACGGTAAGAGTATTGCTGACAAGACAGCGGCTGCCCTAAAGGAAATCGTAATCTCCACCGAGGATACCACAAAGCTTGTTTCCGATATTTCAACAGCCTGCGAGGAACAGGCGGAAGCCCTTAAGCAGATTACCCAGAATGTGGAGGAGATTTCGGGAGTTGTCCAGAACAACACCGTAACCAGCGAACGCTGTGCTGTTTCAGCAGAGGAGCTTTCAACTCAGGCGTCTGACCTCAATACCCTTGTGTCAAGATTTGTGCTTGAGGACATCTCGGAGCTTGAGGAGGAATTCAGTCGGAAAAATGAGGAGGAGCTTTATCCTCAGGATGAAGAAAAGCCTTATACCGAAGAGGAAGAAAACTCTTATTCCGAAAGCAGTATTGATTACGAGGAAGATATGAGCCTGCAGGAAGCCGCCGGGGATATTGCGGAAGAACAGACGGATGAAATAGCCGAAGGAGACGCGGAAGAAACGCCTTCTGAGGAAGAAAGCGGGCTGCCGGAAGAGGAAAAGTATCCGGAGCAGACCTTCGAAGAAGCTGACGAAGGCGACGAAGCCCCAAATAACGAAAGCGACGAATATCCGGAGCAGTAATTCAATAGCATATATATGAGAGATTTTTGAGAGATTGAGGAACGTTTATGAAATTAAAAGCCCTTGCGTCAGCCCTTCTTGCCGCCGCAGTTATCGCCTGCTCCGCCGCCGAGCCTGCGGCTTTAGCAGGAAGCTGCATAACAGCGCATGCAGCTGCGGCGAAAATCAGCTGTAAGCTTGAGTATACAGACAGCTGCACCTACCTTACCATTACACCGATTAACAAGTCGGACACGCTGTACTATACCACCAACGGAACTGCACCAAACGAGAATTCAAAAAAATATACCGCAAAAATTCGCTTCAAGGCAGGCAAAACAGTCAGAATTGCTGAGTTTGACGAAAACGGAAACAAGGTAAGCGGAGTTAAGCTTACGGTTAAGCTCCGCTGTGCAGAGCCGGAAATAAAGGCGATTAAGACCGAAGAGGGAAAAACAGAAATATCTATCACCTGCAGTACCGAGGGCGCAGATATTTACTACACAACCGACGGCAGCAAGCCAGATAAGGACAGCACTTTGTACGAGGGCAGCTTTACCACAGAAACAGGAGCGGTGGTAAAGGCTGTTGCCTGCAAAAAGAACAGGAAAAACAGCGAAATTTCCTCTCTCGAAATTTCAGAAACCACGTCCAATGAGCTCAGATACGACGATTTTGTTATGACAATGCTGAGGGAAACTAACAAGGCAAGAGAAGCTAACGGGCTTAAGCCTCTCGAAATCAGCGATTCCCTTTGCCGTGCTGCCGAAAAGCGGGCTGAGGAAATTGCCGCAGATTACAGCATTAAGCACACCAGACCAAACGGGGATAAGTACTGCACCGTTTTCGCCGAGTTCGGCTTCAGCTATTCCTTTTCCGCCGAAAACATAGGCAACACAACCGGCAAGACAGTTTCAGCGGAGAGAATAGTAGAGCTATGGCTTAGCTCTCCAACCCACCGTGCAAATATTCTGAGCGACAGGGCTTCATACATAGGGCTCGGCTGGGAAGAAAGGGACGGAACTTACTACTGGGTACAGCTTTTCGGAGAAGAGCTGCAGTAATGAAGGGAATGATTTTAATTGGCATTTGATTCACTGCCGGGTATGAAGCTAACGGTAAGTCAGCTTCAGCAGACATTTATAATAGGCGATTATTTTGCGGTTTACGAGGGCGAAAGCGACTATCCCCAGGTTTACGAATGGAAAAGCCTGAAATCCTATAATGAGCAATCGGACGGCTTCTCCTTTGTATTCCCCGGCAATACCTTCGTAGTGCCGAAAATGGTTTTTTCCGACAGCAGACAGCTTATCAAGTTCCGCACCATTGCGGAAGGTCAGCTTGCAGCCTGTCCCTCCGCCGTAAAACGGATACAGTCCCGCATTATTCCGCCTAAATACAATTACCGCACCTGCGAAATTCCCGAAAAATCCTACTCTGCCTCCGGTACTTACGTTGAAAGGGATATAAATTCGGGCAGCGTTGCGCTTATGTATGGAAAGCTTGCTCTTATTATCTGGCTTTCTGCTGCGGTTATTGCAGTACTGGTTTTCATAGCACTTTCGGGGCTTGTGGGAAACGTTCAGGAAAATCTGATTTACTTTATACCGATTTCTCTATTCAGCGGTATAGGCGCCGCTCTGGTTTTTTACCTGATGTGCTGTATTGCAGCAAAATACCGCTACTCAACTTTTGTTAAAAAGGACGTTTCCACGGTAGAGCCCTTGGTTTTCGTAGTGGCTCCCGGCGGCTTCGCTATTGTTGAGCAGTGCGTTTATTCGGGAAACGAGCTTATACCCTGGTCCTCGGCAAGCTTCTTCTTTGAAACCAAATATACCATAATAATATACTGCAAGGATAAATCCGTTTGCAGAATACCAAAGCGGCTTTTCCCGAAAAATGTTCAGAACGACCTTTCCTCCTTTATTTCGGGAAAGGTTGTGCAGAACTGAGAAAGGAATGATAGGTTAAATGAGAGCAAATATAACCATAGAGTCGCTGCGAAATAATATAGGAGAGTTTCTGCTTGTCAACGTTACCAACAGTGAAGGCTTTATGGGCATTTGCGATACGACTTACAGGCGGGGACTCAGCAGAAAGACCTTTTACATAGGAAACGAAAGCCTTATTAACATAATGTGCGCCGCAGGCGACGAGGAAAGCAACCGTCAGATATGGCAGACCTCCACAATAGAAAAGTGCAAAAGCTATGTGGGAACAAGGTTTTCTACCGCCTGCGAATCCTATTTCAAGGACTCCGCTCCCCTTTCCAAAGCAGTCCTGCCCGTTCTGGAGCTGCTCACAAACGGACTTTACGTTGTTCATGTTGCAAACGTTTATCCTACCGACGGAGCGGGTAACTTTTTTTGGAATGCATATACGATAAAGCACGAGATTTACGGTTCTGCGCCCTATAATCCGGTTATCGGACGGAACAAGAACTTCTCGCCTCCCTTTATCGTTCCTACCCAGAGCTTTTCCGCCTACAGCGACAAGCTTCTTGAAGCCACAATTGAGCGGCTGAGAAGCGGCAAGAATATCGGCGGTCTCGCCTACCATCTGAGCGGTATGTTTTCCGCTCTTCTCTGCGGTCACATGAACGCTTCCGCCTGTCTTGCGGAGGGCACGGATTTCCCCTGCATTATAATTGAGCCCCTTAACTCGGTTGTTTACGGCGACGGAATTGACAGCGAGCGCATAACCGCTCTTGCCTGCCCTTTCGCAAAGCTTTCCTTTGATTCGATTTCAAGAAAGAACTCCGAAAGCTTTTTCCTTAACCGCCGTGTTTCATACCCGCCTACCTACGATGAAATCCGTGGAAAGGCGGAAAAAATGCTGAACAGCGGAAGCTTCTACCGCAATCTTTCACAGGTTATTACAGATAACGTGGAGGCGCTTCCGGACGCAGAAATGATGACTTCGGCAATTGCGATTACCGAGCTTACCGACGAGCAGATACAGGTGCTTCTGAATGGCGAAACAGAGCTTGACGGAAGGGTTATTATTTCCCCCAACTACTATGAAAGCGTTGTTTACGCCTGCAACTATCTCCAGCTTAAGGACAGGAAGCGCTTTATCGCCTTTGCAGACGCTATTCTGAATACTCCTTCCCTTTCCGCCGCTTACGGTTATGTTGCAGGAAGACTGCGGTACGTTATGGACGCAAAAGTAAACGAGATTTTCGGAAAAATCGCCGCTTCCGAGGACCCGGCTTATGCGAAGATAAAGCCTGTTGCAGAAAAATACGCTGAGAATTACGAGAAGTATTCCGACGGAAATGTAAAGAAGTTTTTAAGCAGCAGCGCTCAGCCGAAAATCAGCCTTGCCACTGGGGACGGAGAGAACGTTGGGGACAGGTTTTCTTCTCTGGCGATTTCTAAGCAGATTGATAAGAAGCAGTCATAAAAAACAGGAAGCGTTAAGTCAGACATCAATATAAGTATTAAAAAGCCGCTTTTGATATTAATTTCAGAAGTGGCTTTCGTTGCTTGTGGCATTGACTTTTTTGATAGCTTTATTATAAGCAACAAGCCAAATGGGAATTTAATGGTGGAAAAAACTATGACAATAGAGGAAATTTTCTGCAATCTATATGAAAAATATGGTGAGAGCTTTAATTGGAGTATGGTTCCTTTGACTCAAACAAAAGGCTTTTTTGTTAATGAACTAAAAAAGGAACTTGGGTGTGATAATTCTATTTTTCAGAACAAAGTGTATGCAGTTGCAAAATGTGAATCAAATGATGATGTTCTATACTTGATAGTTGACGATAGTGTTGAAGGTTTATGGAGAATCTATCATTTAACGTATTCGTATGATACTATTGATAATTTTCCACACTATGAAGAATTTGCAAGCAGACAGGAAGTTGGGGTTTACATTGAAAAGAAATATATTGATGAATATTTATAAACAAATTCCCATTTATCAACGAGATAATAATAAAATCCGGAGAAGAAACTAATCTTCTCCGGATTACTTCTTTATTCGGATAAGCTATCAAAGATTGCAGAGCGCCTTTGTATCTCTTGCAATAAGAAGCTCCTCGTTTGTAGGAATTACCCAAACCTCAACCTTGCTGTCGGGTGTGGAAATCTTCTGAAGCTTGCCGTGGATACCCTCGTTAAGCTTTTCGTCAATCTTGATGCCGAAGAATTCCATATCACGGCAAACGTCACGGCGAACTGTATCTGCATTCTCACCGATACCGCCTGTAAAGATAACAACGTCAAGTCCGTTCATAGCAGCAGCGTAAGCGCCTATGTACTTCTTGATACCGTAGCGGAGCATTTCGCCTGCAAGAATAGCTCTCTTGTTG
This sequence comes from Ruminiclostridium sp., assembly GCA_051882255.1. GTDB lineage: Bacteria > Bacillota > Clostridia > Oscillospirales > Ruminococcaceae > Ruminiclostridium_E. The sequence continues at coordinate 1,047 of JBJERK010000223.1, read as the reverse complement.
CCTTCTGCGGCAGCAGCTTCAACGTCTCTGTTGTCGCTGGAAACGCCGGAAACGCCTAAGAAGCCTGACTTCTTGTTAAGGTATTCGCTCATTTCGGAAGCGGTAAGACCAAGCTTAGCCTGTACAAATTCAACAGCGGAGGGGTCAACGGAACCGGAGCGTGTGCCCATAAGAATACCGTCAAGGGGAGTAAAGCCCATGGAGGTATCAACCGACTTGCCGCCATCAACTGCTGTGATGGAGGAGCCGTTTCCTAAGTGGCAGGAAACAATTTTGAGGTCCTTTAAGTCCTTGCCTGTTTCCTTAGCGTACTTTAAGGTAACAAAGCGGTGGGAGGTGCCGTGGAAGCCGTACTTTCTTACGGAATACTTTTCGTAAACCTCGTAGGGCATACCGAACATATACGCCTTTTCGGGCATTGTCTGGTGGAAAGCGGTATCAAAGATAACCGCCTGGGGAACGCTTGCGGGAACTACCTTCTTGCAGGCACGAAGCGCAAGTGCGTGACCGTGGTTATGTACGGGAGCAAGCTCTCTCAGCTCGTCGATTTTGTCGATAACCTCGTCTGTAACAAGTACGGAGGTGGGGAAAACCTCGGCGCCCTGGACGATTCTGTGGCCTACTGCTGCGATTTCGCTCATGTCCTTGATAACAGCTGCGTCGCCTGTTGTAAGAACCTCAACTACCTTTTCAAAAGCCTCGGTATGGGTGGGGAATTCGCAGTCCGCCTCGTATACTCTTCCGTCGAAGGTGGTGTGCTTGATATGTCCGCCGATGCCGATTCTCTCGCAATTGCCCTTAGCAATTACCTTTTCGTCTGTCATCTCAATAAGCTGATACTTAAGAGATGAGCTGCCTGCATTGATAACAAGAATGTTCATATCTGAAATGTCCTTTCAAAAAAATAACTTAACATATAAATTCTATACCAAATCGGCAAAAAAATCAAGTCTTTTGTGAAAATTTCTTGAATATTATGTAATTTTGTCGTTTAATACTAATAACCGTTTGAACGAAGGAAAAGATTTGCAGAAAGACGGTGCCGAA
>JBJERK010000222.1:0-2710 GCA_051882255.1 Ruminiclostridium sp. | reverse complement strand
TTGCAAGAGCGCTTGCTCCCAACCCGCAGCTTTTGCTTCTTGACGAGCCCTTTGCCGCAATAGACGCAAAGGTAAGGCAGGAGCTTAGAAGCTGGCTTAAGAAGATGATTGAAAAGCTTGGCGTTACAAGCATTTTCGTAACCCACGACCAGGACGAGGCAATCGAGGTTGCAGACGAGATTATTATAACCAACAAGGGCAGAGTTGAGCAGATAGGAACCCCATCTGAGGTTTACCGCAAGCCCGAAACCGCCTTTACAGCCTCATTTTTCGGTCAGCCCTCAATTTTCAAGGATTACAGCGGCTTTCACACCTTCAGAAGCGTGGAAAATGCGGAAAATGCAATCGTCCGCCCCGAATTTGTCAGAATTACGAAAAAGGACGAGTTCCAGAAGTTCCGCCGTTCCTGCTCAAAGGGAATTGTGGAAGGTACAGCCTTTCGCGGCGGCAGCGTTGAGGTATCTGTCAGGGTAAACGATATTCTCCTTACCGCAAGGCGGGGACTTGACGAGAAGCCCGTTTCCGAGGGAGAAGAGGTTGACGTTTTCGTTTACCGGATGTTCGTAACCTCGGGAGACAAGGCTTATCTCCTTGAAAACGAGAGCCTCAGAGAAGAATCCGTATTTATCTGATTTTAAAGTGGTGATTTTATGAATTTCAACACCGCCCTCCTGCACAAGGGCTTCAAGGGCGACAGCGGTACGGGCGCAACCCTTACCCCGATATATCAGTCCAGCGCCTTCGCCCATGAATCGGCGGAAAAGCTGGAAGCTGTATTCAACAACAGGGCGGCAGGTTTTGCCTATACGAGAATAAGCAACCCTACCGTTGAGGCTTTCGAGCGGCGTATAGCGGCGCTTGAAAAGGGTATAGGTGCAGCAGCCTGTTCCTCGGGAATGGCGGCGGTTACAATGTCCCTGCTGAACATTCTGCAAGCTGTAGATGAGATAATAGCCGGCGCAGGACTTTTCGGCGGAACGATAGACCTGCTGGGTGACTTAAAGGCTTTCGGAATAACAACCCATTTTGTTGAGGAAGTAACCCCGCAGACGGTTGAGCCGCTTATAAACGAAAGAACAAAGGCAGTTTTTGCGGAGCTTATCGGAAATCCGAAGCTTGACGTTGTGGATATAAAGCCGGTTGCAGACCTGCTTCACAGCAAGGGAATACCGCTGATAATAGACAGCACAACCGCAACTCCCTATCTTATAAATCCCGTCGATTACGGCGCAGATATTGTGGTACATTCCTCCTCAAAGTACATAAACGGCGGCGGAAACTCAATCAGCGGAGTTATTGTTGACAGCGGGAATTTCAGCTGGGACACAGACCGGTATCCGGGACTTAAGGAGTACAAGAAGCTTGGAAAATTCGCTTATCTTGCGAAACTTCGAAGCGGAATATGGCGCAATACGGGCTGCTGTCTTGCTCCGATGAACGCATTTATGAACTCGGTTGGGCTTGAAACCTTAGGGCTTCGAATGGAGCGGATATGTTCTAACGCTCTTGCTCTTGCTGAATTTTTTAAGGGCATAAGCGGCATAACCGTAAACTATCCTGCACTTCCCGACAGCTCTTATTACGAGCTTACCCAAAAGCAGTTTTCGGGAAAGGGCGGCGCAATTTTAACTATAAGGGCAGGCAGCAAGGAGAGAGCCTTTAAGCTTATCAACGCTCTGAAATACGCCACAATTGCCACCAACATAGGGGACGTAAGAACCCTCGTAATTCACCCCGCAAGCACCATCTACACCCACAGCTCCGAAAAGCAGCGGCAAAACGCAGGAGTTTTCGAGGACACAATCAGAATAAGCGTGGGAATTGAGGATATAGAGGACTTAAAGGAAGACTTTTCAAATGCAATAGCTGCACTAAAATAAAAACGAAAGGAAAGTTACGTTATGGCAGTAGATTACGGTACTTTAAAAAAAGGCGGCTTTATGCGCCAGAAGCAGAAGAATAATTTTTCTCTGCGCCTAAGGGTTGTAGGCGGAAATCTTACCGCAGGACAGCTTGCAAAAATTTCGGAGGTTGCGGAAAAATACGGCGACGGACACGTTCATCTTACCTCCCGCCAGAGCGTTGAAATTCCTTTCATAAAGCTTGAACAGATTGACGAGGTAAAGGCTGCCCTTGCGGAGGGCGGAGTTGAGCCGGGCGTATGCGGACCTCGTGTACGAACCGTAACCGCCTGTCAGGGAAGCGCAATCTGTCCCAGCGGCTGTATTGATACCTACGCTCTTGCAAAGGAGCTGGACGAAAGATACTTTGCCCGTGAGCTTCCCCACAAGTTCAAGTTCGGTATTACCGGCTGTCAGAACAACTGCCTTAAAGCCGAAGAAAACGACCTGGGAATTAAGGGCGGAATTAAGGTGAAATGGAAGGAAAGCGACTGCATTAACTGCGGCGTATGTGAAAAGGCTTGCCGCAGTAAGGCAATCGAGATAAAGGACGGTAAAATAACCGTTGACGAGGGAAAGTGCAACTTCTGCGGCAGGTGCGTAAAGTCCTGCCCCACAGAAGCATGGGAAACAATTCACGGCTACATAGTTTCCTTCGGCGGACTTTTCGGAAACAGCATAAATAAAGGCGAAGCGATTATCCCATTTATCGAGGACAAGGAAAAGCTTTTAAAAACCTGCGACGCGGCAATTGAATTTTTCGATAAAAACGCAAACCCCGGCGAGCGTTTCAGGTTCACAAGCGACCG
>JBJERK010000221.1:0-2717 GCA_051882255.1 Ruminiclostridium sp. | reverse complement strand
ATCGAGGGCGAGGGCGCTTACGCAAAGCTTAAGTACGAGAGCGGCGTCCATAGGGTTCAGCGTGTTCCCGAAACCGAAGCCCAGGGCAGAATACAGACCTCCACGATTACAGTTGCGGTGCTTCCCGAAATGGAGGAGGTTGACGTTGAGATAAACCCCGCCGACCTTGAGTTCCAGACCTACCGCTCCAGCGGAGCAGGCGGCCAGCACATCAACAAAACCGAGTCGGCAATCAGAATTATCCATAAGCCTTCGGGAATTATTGTTGAGTGTCAGGAGGAGCGCAGCCAGTACAAAAACAAGGATAAGGCGATGAAAATGCTTTATTCAAAGCTGTACGAGTCAAAACTCAGCGAGCAGACGGAAAAAATAGCAAGCCAGCGGCGTATTCAGGTAGGAACGGGCGACCGCTCCGAGCGGATAAGGACCTACAACTATCCCCAAAGCCGTGTTACCGACCACAGAATCGGGCTGACTTTATATAAACTTGAGCAGATAATGAACGGCGACTGCGACGAGCTTTTCGACGCACTTGCAATTGCGGACAGAGCCGCAAAGCTTGCGGGTTCAGCCGAATAAAATCATTATATGCGAAAAGCGAAAGAAAGATGAAAATGGAAACAAAAATATTAAAGGCTGAGGAGCAGTCCGTTTTGGCGGCGGCTGAGCTTTTAAAGGGCGGAGAGGTTGTTGCCGTTCCTACGGAAACTGTTTACGGTCTTGCAGCAAACGCCCTTGATGTATCGGCGGTTAAGAAGATTTTTGAGGCAAAGGGCAGACCCCAGGATAACCCCCTTATCCTCCATATAAGCAGCGTTGATATGCTTTATGATATTGCAGAAGCGGTAAATCCCCTTGCTCTTACCCTTGCGGAGAACTTCTGGCCCGGACCGCTTACAATGATTTTCCCCCGAAAGCCCCATATTCCCGCAGAAACCTGCGGCGGGCTTGATACAGCGGCGGTTCGTATGCCGAAAAACAGCTTTACCCTAAGTCTTATAAGTGCATGCGGTTTTCCTCTTGCTGCTCCCTCCGCCAACATTTCCGGCCTTCCCAGCCCTACCTGCGCCGATCACGTTTACCGCGATATGAAGGGAAAAATCCCGCTGATAATAGACGGAGGCGAGTGCAGGTACGGGGTTGAAAGCACGGTTATCTGCTTTGAGGGAGAGAATGGAGTGCGGATACTCCGGCCGGGAGCTGTTACAGCGGAAATGCTGAGAGAATACGCCGACGTTTCTGTTGACAGCGGAGTTCTGCAAATGCTTGAACCCGGTAAGAAGGCTTTATCTCCCGGTATGAAATATAAGCATTATTCCCCAAATGCCGAGGTATATATTATAGAGGGAAGCAATGAACAGGTTGAATCCTTCATAAATACCGAGAGCAGGGACGGCAAAACAGCTTTTCTCGGTTTCGGAAATGAGAATATTACAGGAAGCTGCATAAAGCTTCCCTACGGAGCTGCTGCCGAGGAACAGGCGGAAAATCTGTTCAAGAGCCTGCGCACTGCCGATGATATGGGCTGTACTGCGGTGTATGTGCGAATGCCAAGCAGGGACGGGATAGGTCTTGCAGTTTACAACAGGCTTTTACGTTCAGCGGCATTCCGTATAATCAAGCTATAAAGTTCATATCAGCCAAAAATATGAACAGGGAGAACTATGTTATTTAAAGATGATTGTGTAATTGTGGGTCTTACCGGTATGTCCGGGGCAGGAAAAACTACCGCCTGTCAAGCATTTCGGGAGGCGGGCTTTGCCGTTATCGACTGCGACAGGGCTGCAAGAGAGGTTGTGGAAAAGGGAAGACCTGCACTAAAAGAAATAGTAAGCGCTTTTTCCGAGGAAATACTCAACCCCGATGGAACACTTGACCGCAGAAAGCTTGGAAATATTATCTTTTCCGACGCCGAAAAGCGGCAGCTTCTTAACGGGATAATTTACCCTTATATTTCCTATACTATAATATCGGAAATATGCGGCATTCTTAGCGGCGGGGAAAGTCGCATACTTGTTGACGCACCGACTCTTTTTGAAAGCGGAACAGACAGCCTTTGCGACCTTGTGGTAAGCGTTGTTGCAGACGAAAAGCTTTGTCTCAGCCGTATAATGTTCAGGGATTCTCTTACTGATGAACAGGCGAAAAACCGCCTTTCTTCCCAGTACCCCCCGGACTTCTACCGTGAAAAATCAGCCTACTGCGTGGAGAATTCCGGTACGCAGGAGCAGCTGCGGGAGAAAATTCTTGCTATTGCCGCAGAAATTGGTGAGACCTATGAGAAAAAGTAAAAGAAAACAGGCGGTTATAGCGGTAATTGTCATCGGACTTATCGTTATTGCTTTCCTGTTCGGCGGTGAGCTTTACCGTAAGGGTATTTACGAATACAAGAAATCAACTCACCCACTGAAATATTCCGGATATGTGGAGAAATACTCCGAGGAATACGGAGTTGATAAATTCCTTCTGTATTCGGTGATAAAAACAGAAAGCGGCTTTGATACAAAGGCTGTTTCAAATGTGGGCGCCCGAGGTCTTATGCAGATTATGGAGGAAACCTTCGATTGGATAAAGTACCGTCTTGACGATGATGAAACGGTTTACGACGATATGTTCGAGGCAGAGGCAAATATCCGTTACGGCGCTTATCTGATAGATTATCTTGTGGATTATTTCGGAGACGTTGACGCTGCGGCGGCAGCGTACCATTCGGGAAT
>JBJERK010000220.1:0-2720 GCA_051882255.1 Ruminiclostridium sp. | reverse complement strand
AGAGATTTTAAGAGAAAAGAGATTTTCAGCCTTTTTGTAAAAAGGCTGGCGAAAAACTTTCAGCCGCTTCGCGCAAAGCGGGAGGCAAAAGCAAACAACCAATGCAACAGCGATAATGGGGCTTAGATTTGTAAAAAATAAAGCTTCGCAGCGTATTTCATAACAAGAAATAGCTGCGAAGCAATTTTATTATATTCTTAGTCGGGAAGGTCTGCTAATTAGGATAATTTCTCATCAGCTAACTTATTGTAAGCGAAACAGATGAGAAATAAACATACGCAGAAAAACCGTGAATGTGCATAAAAAATCTCCAAAAAGCAAGACTATAAATCAAGCTTCTTGGGGTGGAGCGCCCGTGCGCTCCCGCCGGGGTCAAGGGGGCGGCGTTAGCCCCCTTGGCTCAAATTCTCTTTTCTCTCTCAGCCTCTCAACAATCTCAATATCTCCTGAAACACTGTGCAAAGAGCATAATCAGCAGCCAGAAGGTGTTGTAGCAGATAAAGACGGCGGGAGAGAAGGCGAAGGTCTTGACGGAGAAGGCGAGGAAAACAAGCAGGAGAGCGCCTAAGAATACTCCTGCAACCATAATCATCTGTGACAGATTGATGTCCTTAAGCAGCTTTTTGGAAGCGAGAATACCCTTTGCCAGGGAAACGAAGCTGCCGTTGCAGGAAAGAGCGCCGCTGCCCCTTGAAGTATATTTTGTACATTCCGTAAAAACTCCGTGGAGGTTGCTGCTTATAACCTTGATTTTTTCGGGGTCAATGTCGAATAAGTCGGCGATTTTGCCTACTGTTACAAGGGAGTCCGTAGTTTTAACCACGAGGGAAACCTCCCTGTCGGAAAGCTCCCTTAAATTATTCCTTATCTTGGGATTTGCAGTAAGCCGTATAAAGAAAATTATCACAAGCTCTCCGCCTACCGCAAGATACACGCTGTCCGAGCCGTTGCGGGAGTACTTGGCGATTGCGCTCATTTCCGGCACCTTTATGCTGTGGTGCTTCATGTGCTCCCTGTTGCCCATAATAAGCCGCTTGTTTCCGTACCAGCCCATTATGCCCATATTATCCTCGTAAACGCAGCCGTCAATATCCGCAAGAAGCTCCTTGTTTCCGCCTATCATATCGAAGAACAGTCCCGAAAGCAGAGAGCCGCTTTTTATTGCAAGGCTTGCCGCTAAGATAATCGACTGGTCAAGGGAGATATTGTTGAAGGAGTTCTGGAGCTTGCAGGGCTTCAGATTTGTACATTCTATTGCGGATTTCGGGAACAGGGCTGAGGCGTCGGTAAGTACTGCATTTACCCCGCCGAATTCCTCTGCGGAGGTATAGCCGAGAAGCGCACAGCCGTTCTTCGCCATAACCTTTGAAGCCCGTCTGAAAGGATTGTTTACAAGGAACATCATTGAAAAAGGCGACATTACGCAGACAATTCCGATAAATACCGAGGAAGCCCAGTAAATATTAGCCTCCATGCCCTCAAGCCCGTTAGGAATAAGATAAACGAGAAGACCTGCAATAACGCCTACAATAAGGGAAAGAGGGGTAAGGGTGCGGGAAATCCTGTCCGCCTTGTCCTCGCAGTAGCTTTTTCTTAAAAAGTCGGTAAGTATCTCCGTTTTTCTAAGCACCGCAGGATAGGGAAGCTCGGAAACAACTCCCTTTGTAAGGGCGGAAGCCTCGCTCTGACCGTCAACAATATCCGCATAGTACTTGTTGGCTTCCGAGGAGATAAAGCGGAAGTTCTTTTTCGCCCGTACTATCATGCTCAGCTTGCCCAGCGTGTTGAACACAAGCCCCGCAAGGGCGGGAGCTATGTAGAGAAAGGCTTTTGAGCGCTGGAGATAGTCGGTATTTGTAAGGTGCAGGACTGCCCCAACAAGAGAAAGCACGCAGACCACGGCGCAAACGCTGTCGCAGTCGCTTTTGCCCTTGAACAGCTTCAAAAATCCGTTCAGCACCACCGATGAGCAAAGGGCAACGCCTGCAACCCCGCAGATAAGGTTCATAAACACAAAGCCTTCGGTATCGTAGCGCTTATCGAGGAAGTTTATCTCCGCACCGAAAAGACTGAACTGAAGCTGTGGACCAAATTCCTGAATAAGGGTTACTGCCCCTAAAAACAGGGTTATTATAAGCAGGAGAATAAAGCGAAGCCGCAGGCTCTTGTGGGTTTCGGTAAGGTCGAGCCATATCTGACCGCTGTCGTCCTCGGCGTCGAACTCCTCCTCTTCCTCCTCGTCGTAGCCGAAATCCTCGTCGCTTATGTCCTCAAGCACGAAGTTTGAAATCCTTCTCTTGCGCTTTGAGGCAAGCTCCTTTATCTTCTGCTCCGCAACAACAGGATCGTTTACGGGTACCTGACCCGCACGGGGCATAGTGCTGCCTAAAATATCTATTTCAACTCCGCGGGTAGGGATAGTTATATTTTCGATAGGACCTGTTCCCGGCGGCAGGGAGTTTCTGTCCCGTATATCCGAAAGGCGCTTTTGCTCAATTGTCTTGTTGATTGAGCTTAAAAGCTTTTCCTCTTCGGGTGTTGCTTTGTGTGCAGGCTCCTGTCCTCTCGGAACGTAGGGCTTTACGTCGTCGCTTAGTACCAGCGTTTTATCGGGATTTATTCCGCCCTCGGAAGGTTTATGGGTAATATCGGGCATTACCGTTGTGGAGCCGTCCACGATTGCCTCAAAGGAACGGTCGTCAGCCTTTGCGGAGGCTTTA
>JBJERK010000219.1:0-11048 GCA_051882255.1 Ruminiclostridium sp. | reverse complement strand
CCATATCCGTTACCGTGCTTGTGTAGTAGTAGTTCATAACCGCAAAGCAGTTCTGTGCAAAGCTTTCGGTTTCAGTCTGCTCCTCGGGCTGGCTGTTTTTGCTGCTCTTTTTGCCGGAAGCAATATTCGGATTTATTCCCGGCCAGTAGTCCACCACCGCCAGCACCGTAGCGTTTACGCTTTCGTTTCCCGACCATTTTATCGGGATTTCGTCACCAAGCTCAATTTCGTACTTATCCGCCAGCGCACGGGAAATAAGCACTCCCGAGGGGTAGTCCTGAAGCGCCTTTATGTAGTTCCACCAGTGGGCGGGAAGCAGGTCGTTCCTGAACCAGGCAACATTTGCGAACTTGTATGGCTCAATTGCCATAAGGGTAACGCCGTCTTCAGTTTTCTTGTCAACCGTTACCTTTGCGCTCTTGTTCACAAGCACCTTTGTGGCGGTTTTTACGCCGGAGAGGTTCTCAAAGCGCTCAAAATCCCGCTCAACGTAGCCTGTAACCGTTCCCGAGCCGTCGTTTGCAGTGGTTTCCTGCCAGTATTCCATAAGGGTTATGTCAGCGCCGCAGTTGTAATAAATCCTGTCCTCTTTCTGAGTATTTATTGTTCGGGCAGTATTTGCAGAGAAGATACCCAGCGAAAATGTCACGATAAGGAACAGCATAAGAAACCTCTCCCGTCCTCCCTGTGAACGGCAGACGGTTGTAATTGCCATATACTGTGAGGGCGACCACAAGGGGCGCAGAAGCAGATAGATAAGATTGAGAAGATAGGGGTAAAGTCTTATGAAAAGCAAACCAAGTCCGAAGATCAGGCAGGTTGAGAAAATAAAGAACATCGGGTTTATCTCTCCCGAGGACTCTGCGGAGAAGGTTTCGCCTGCGGTATAGAAGCCGTAGAAAACTAAGGCTGCCGCAATAAGCAGGAAGTCAATTCCGCACTTTTCCCAGAGCTGCATTTTTACAACCTTTGTCTTGCTCTGCTTGTATTCAACGATTGAAAGCTTTGCAGCAGGGATAATCGGCGCCATTGTTGCCGCAAAGAAGATAACCGCTGCTATAAGCGCATAGATTATTGCGCCGGGGGTTATCTTTGCTGAAATGCCCGTTCTGTTTACAAACTCTAAAAAGCCGTTTGAAACGCCGAGGAAACGGCACATGGCAAGCCCGATAAAAGGAGCTGCGATAACCGCCGCAATTCCCAGAAGCCCCGTTTCTGCGGCGTACATTCCGAAAATCTGGGCTGAGCTTGCACCTCGGCTTTTGAAAACTGCGATTTCGTTCTTTTCCTGCTCAACGTTAAGGCGGGAAACCATAAACAGATAAAAACCAAGCATAACCATTGTGGGAATCTGTAAAATCCAGAGAATACGGGTAAGCTTTTCTGCCTCTTCGGCGTAGTCCTCAAGAATATCGGAAATTCCCATTGTGAAATTATAGCCGAGGGTAGGATAATAGTCGAAATCCTCTGAAATGGCTTGTGTAATTGAGGAGAGATTGTTCATATCCATAAGCTGATATGAAAGAGCAGTCCGCACCGCCATATCCGTAAGACGGATATTTCCAGAGGCGAGCATTTTGTTCTTAAAGCAGTCCACGTCCGTCATAACCGAGCTTACATACCCGTCCATGGTTTCAGACCAGTAGATGTCGTTATCAACGGACTGCACAAAAAGTCCCACAATTCTTATTGTAAAAGGCTCTCTGCCGGAGTCAACGCCACGGACATCGTAATCCCTGCCGAGGGTAATTCCGAGAGCCTTTGCGGTTGTTTCACTTGCAACAACCTCGTAAACCCCGTCCTCGGCAACGCCGCCCTCGCAGAACATTCTGCCGGAGGTTATAGTGATATGCTCCGCAAAATCCGTCATTGCGGTTATTTTTACTCTTGTGGAAGTTTTTCCCGATACTGCGTCCTTGGAAAGATACTGGAGGTTATCGTTCATAACCGTTTTCTTTGAGCCAATCGGAATATCAACCCCCGCAAGCCTGTCCTCAACAATTGCAGGCATATCGTTTACAAGTGAAAGCTGCTCCGAAAGAGGAGTTCCCTCACGAAGAGTCTTGTCAACAGAGTAAATTCCGGGATACTCACCCGTTGAGAGCTGGTAGGACTCCATATCCTTTATAAGCATACGCTGTAAGGAGGCGTCCATATATATAGGCACGGCGCTCATCATGCCCGCCGCCATAAGAAAGCCTATAAACAGGCATAAAACCATCCACTTCGTTTTGCGGATTTTTCTTAACAGTAAAGTAAACAAGGCTGTTCTCCTATCACCTGATAATTACCATATCGCCGGCCTCAAGCCCGCTTTTTATCTCAATTTCCGTGGCGTTTGAAATACCTGTTTCAACGTCAACCTCTTCCTTAAGCCCGTCACGGTAGACCTGCACATAGGTGCGGTCGCCATCGGTTTTTATAAGGTTTTTCGGGATAACAACCGTGTCCTTTGAAACCGCCTTTATCTTTGTAATATCGGTAAGAGAGCCTAAGTAGGCGAAGCTTGGCTTGTCATCAGTAAAATCGGCGTAAAGGGCGTTGGGGTCGGAAGCAGCGTCCGCTCTCGCCTCCCTTGGGGTGTAGGAAATCTCCCCGCTGTAAACCTCCTCGCCCACGGAGAGGGTAACGCTGTCCCCTACCGCAAAGGTTTTAAGGTCGGTAGAATAGGAGGCCTCAACGTAAAGGTCATTCGGGTCGGCGATTTTTGCGATTACCTTGTAGGGGTCTATTTCCGTGCCCGGATTTATTCCGAGGACGTAGGAAACCTGCCCGCTCATAGGCGCATATATCTTTGAGCCGTCATACTCCGCCTGGTACTTTTCAAGAGTGCTTTTTGCAATTTCAAGCTCCAGCTTGTCCGCCTGTGAGCCTGTGCTGTTGTAGCGAAGCTGCGCCGCCTGCACCTCAAGCTCCTGTATTTTCAGGTCGTATTCAAGCTCGCCGATGTTCATTTCCGCAATAAGGTCGCCCTCTTCAACAAAGTCACCTGCACGGACGTAAATATTCTTTATTCTGCCTGTGTAGTCGGTAAAGTAGCACTGCTTCTCCGTCCTTGAGCGCAGATAGCCGGTTACAATAACCGTGCTTTCAAGGTCCTTGCGCCTTGCGGTGAAGGTGGAATATGTAACCTGGTCGGGGGCAATCGTGGGCGGGTCAAGAAGCTCCTCCTCAGCCGGGAAAAAGTAGCAGCCCGAAAGTCCCGCCGCCATAACCGCTGCAAGCAGCGCTGCGGCAATTCTGTATTTTTTCATAAAAAAATCCTTTCAGATGAGCATAAACAATATTTCGGTTTATTATACCATAATTTACAGAATTTTTCAATAGCGGATATAAAAAAAGCGGGAGAAATAATGATATGCTTTTAGTGCAGCAGGTAAGCGCGGGATTTGCGCCTTCACTGCGAAAATACCCTGGTGCATAAGGCTTGTAATATATCACAGAATAAGCCTGTAAAGCTTATTTTACAGGAGGATTTTTATGGAAGAAATGTTTTGCTTTCAATGCCAGCAGACTGCACACAACAAGGTCTGTAACGGCAAGGCGGGAGTCTGCGGAAAGAAGGCTGATACCGCTGATTTTCAGGACGAGCTTGTGGGTGCGCTTATAGGGCTTGCAAGGGCTGCGAAAACGGGAAATCCGACTGCCCGTACAGACGAGCTTGTTATGAAAGGGCTTTTTACGACTTTAACAAACGTCAGCTTCAACAACGAAACAATAAAGAAGCTTAAAACCGAAATCGAAAAGGAAAAGAGCAGGATAAATTCCGAAAAATACGAGGACTTCGACCTGAAAAATATCTGGAACGAGCACGAGGATATACGCTCTCTTAAATCCCTTATCCTTTTTGGTATAAAGGGCATGGCAGCTTACGCCTACCACTCCTTTATCCTCGGAAAAACCGACAGCGAGGTAAACGGATTTTTCTATGAGGCGCTGTTTGCATTGGGCGAGAGGAAAGCCCCTGAGGAGCTGCTTTCTTTGGTGCTGAAAACAGGAGAAGTAAACCTTAAGTGCATGGCTATGCTTGACGCTGCGAATACGGAGGCGTATGGAAATCCCGTTCCCGTAAAGGTGCCCCTTACCATTGAAAAGGGTCCCTTTATCGTTGTAAGTGGGCACGACCTTCACGACCTTAAGCTGCTGCTTGAGCAGACAAGGGACAAGGGAATCAATATCTACACCCACAGCGAAATGCTGCCTGCACACGGCTATCCGGAGCTGAAAAAATATCATCACTTAAAGGGAAATTTCGGTACGGGCTGGCAGAATCAGCAGTCGGAATTTCACAATATCCCCGCACCTGTTTTGTTTACCACAAACTGCCTTATGCCGGTAAGGCAAAGCTACTCCGACAGGGTTTTCACTACCTCGGTGGTGTCCTATCCTGAGCTTGTGCATATCGGCGAGGATAAGGACTTTACCCCTGTTATCAAAAAGGCGATTGAATGCGGCGGCTATGACGAGGATAAGGAAATGACGGGTATGAACGGCGGTCATTTTGTTACAACAGGCTTTGCTCATAACGCTGTGCTTTCCCATGCAGACAAAATAGTTGAGCTTGTGAAAAAGGGTAAGATAAAGCATTTCTTCCTTATCGGCGGCTGTGACGGCGCTTCAACAAGCAGAAGCTACTACACGGATTTTGCAAAGCTTACTCCGCCCGACACAATTATTATCACCCTTGCCTGCGGGAAGTACCGCATAAACGACCTTGATTTTGGAGAAATCGAGGGTATTCCGAGAATACTTGACTGCGGACAGTGCAACGACTCATACAGCGCAATCAGAATCGCTCTTGCTCTTGCAGAAACCTTTAACTTCGGGGTAAACGAGCTGCCCCTTACTCTTGTGCTTTCATGGTACGAACAGAAGGCGGTCTGTATTCTGCTTACCCTGCTGCACCTGGGCATAAAGAATATATACCTCGGTCCTACAATCCCGGCTTTTGTTTCGCCGAATGTGCTGAAAATTCTGGTTGACAACTATAATCTTACACCTACGGGTAAGCCAGAGTCCGACCTTGAAAAGATACTGAAAAAATAGACAGAAAAGCCGCTGATTTATTTCCGGTCAGCGGCTTTTGCTATGCTATAAACTTCTTGAGTCTGCTTAAAAACAGCTTTGATACGGGCTTTATAATTACTCCTACAAAAACTGCTGCAATAATCGTACCCTCACGCACTCCCAGCAGCTCGCCCCTTGCAATAAGGGAAATAATCGCAGCTATTACAACCACTGAGCAGTCAAAGCCGATTTTGCAGATATGAAATGAAACTCCCGTTCTTTTTGAAAAGGCGAGCATTACCCCCTCGCCCGGAAGCGGGAGAAAATCGGAATTAACGTACATAAACACGCCTACTGCAATAAAAAACAGGCTTATTATTATAAAAATCATTTTCATCAGGTAGTCCTCGGGAGCAGGAATAAATGATAAACATAGGTTTGCAAGTGTTACAAACCAGCCAAAAACAAAGGAACAGATAATCTGAAGAAAGGCGAAGGGGGAAAAGTTTTTCGGAGAGATAAGGAACTGCACAAAAATAAGAAAAATAAAGAAAATCGTTGTGCAAAAGCCCTGCTCTATGCCCGTCAGCAAGCATACCGTGTAGGGTATTGAATTTACGGGGGAAACGCCTAAAGAGGACTTTGCGGAAATACTTATTCCCATAGCAATCAGGAATAGCCCGAGGCAGTAAACCAGAAGGCGTTTTACAGACAGCTTGTCCAGAATTTCGGCTTTGAACTGCTGTCTGAAGGTTTGTTTTTCTGCGGTGTTGTTCATTTGTTTTCTCCGTTTTCAGATAAAAATCCTGACAATAAGAAATATCACCAAAGCCCAGATAAGCAGTATCGGAATCCCGTAATACCACTTCTTCGGTTTTCCGTTTTCCCACAGATTTTCGGCTTTTTTACGACATTCCTCAAGCTTATCCTTCGGAATGAATTTTATCGTCAGCGCCACAAGGGCAGGAAGCAGGAGAACATCGTCAAGATAACCGAGAACCGGTATAAAATCCGGTATAAGGTCTATTGGCGACAGGGCGTAGGCTACCGTTATCGCAGCAAAAATTTTTGCCGCCAA
Source organism: Ruminiclostridium sp. (assembly GCA_051882255.1). GTDB lineage: Bacteria > Bacillota > Clostridia > Oscillospirales > Ruminococcaceae > Ruminiclostridium_E. Next base: position 4,963 of record JBJERK010000219.1, on the reverse strand, counting down.
AGGGGTCTCCTTGTCCTTTAAAGCAATAAAGACGGCAGGTATATCGGATTTCAGCTTTTTAGCCCGTTCCTTTAGGTTCATTGTCATCACTCTTTTCGTATAATGCACATTATATCACAAACCGACAAAAATTGCAATTAATTTACAAATTAATCCAAAAAGCTTGAACAACGGGGCAAGATATGTTATACTTTTCTTGTATGAACTGCTGAAAATTAAAAACCTGTCCTGCATATTATAAAGGCTTGTATCATAGGATTGAAAAAAACACTATGAAAGGAAGCCCTTATATGAAAGCTGTAAAAATAATCAAGAACAAAATACCCCTTATTATCACCCTTTTCTGCTGCTTTGTGGTGGCGGCGCTTTCCGCAAGCGTAAAGGTGGGACAGAATAATGCTGCACAAGCGGCGGTTAATGCAAGTCCTAAGAAGATTATCGTCTTAGACGCAGGACACGGCGGAATGGACAGCGGCTGTATTGCAGTAAACGGCGCCTACGAAAAGGACATAAACCTTAGCATTGTCAAGAACTTGGGTCAGCTTCTTAGCTTTTGCGGCTATGAGGTTATCTACACAAGAGACGAGGACGTTTCAATCTACGACGAGGGTACAGAGGGAGTACGAAAGCAGAAGATTTCCGATATGGAAAACAGGCTTGAAATTGTAAACCGCTACCCCGACAGCATTTTCCTCTCAATTCATCAGAATCAGTTTACAGAAAGCGAATATTTCGGAGCGCAGATGTTCTACACCACCAAAAACAGCGGCAATTTCCGCCTTGCAACTATTATGCAGGGACTTTTTGCGCAGCTTCAGCCGGGAAACGACCGTGAGATAAAGCTTATAGACAATAATCTCTATCTTTTCAAGAATACCGTTCAGCCCGCTCTGCTGATTGAATGTGGATTTCTCTCAAATCCCGGCGACGCTGCAAATCTTTGCAGCGCGGAATATCAGAAAAAGGTTGCCTTTACTATCTTCAAGGGCATTAACGAATATCTTTCACAGGAAGTAAAAACCAAGGAGAGTGAAATAATTGGCGAAACAGAAAGTTTCCTATATATGCAGTGAGTGCGGCCATATCTACCCTAAGTGGATGGGGCGCTGTACCCAGTGCGGGGAATGGAATACCATTACGGAGCAGGAGGAGCTGCCCCGTGCTTCGGTTAAAAGCGGCAGGGTTCTGAAGCCCAGAAGCCTGTCCGAGATAAGCTGCGACGAGGATTTTCGCTATAAGACAGGCTCCTCCGAGCTGGACAGAGTGCTTGGCGGCGGACTTGTGGCAGGCTCTCTTGTGCTGATAAGCGGAGACCCGGGAATAGGAAAATCTACCCTGCTTTTGCAGATTTGCAACTACCTTGATGAAAGCTGCAAGGTGCTTTACGTTTCGGGAGAAGAGAGCGAGCGGCAGATAAAGCTGAGAGCCGACAGACTCGGAGTAAGCGGAGAAAATCTCTACCTGCTGTCGGATACGGACTGCGGAGCGATTAACGAAGCTGTAATCGAAGAAAAGCCGGACGTTGTTATTATCGACTCAATCCAGACCATGCAGCTTACTGAGATTTCCTCGGCACAGGGCAGCATAACACAGGTAAGAGAATGTACCTCCGTGTTTATGCAGACTGCAAAAAAATACGGAATACCCTTTTTCATAGTCGGTCACGTCAACAAGGACGGCGGGATTGCAGGACCTAAGGTGCTGGAGCATATCGTTGACACGGTGCTTTGCTTCGAGGGCGACAAGCAGCTTTCCTGCCGTATTCTGAGGGCGGTAAAAAACCGTTTCGGCTCTACAAACGAAATCGGAGTTTTCAGAATGGGCAGCAAGGGACTTGAGGAAGTACCTAACCCCTCCGCTATGCTCCTTTCGGGCAGACCGAAAAACGTCAGCGGAACAAGCGTTCTATGCACAATGGAGGGCAGCAGACCACTTCTCTCCGAGGTTCAGTCCCTTGTTACCAAAACAGGCTTCGGAACTCCCCGCCGTGCTGCAAACGGCTTTGACTACAACCGTCTATGTCTTATAATCGCCGTGCTGGAAAAGCGTACCGGCTATCTTTTCGGGCAGTTCGACGTGTATGTGAACGTTACCGGCGGTATGCGGCTTACCGAGCCTGCGGCGGACGCTGCGGTTGCCCTTTCCCTGTTTTCGGGGCTATGCGACAGGATAATTCCCGAGAATATGGCGGCTTTCGGAGAAATCGGTCTTGGCGGCGAGATAAGAGCGGTTACGAATGCAGCGGAAAGAATAAAGGAATGTGCAAGGCTGGGCTTTAAAACCGTCATCGTGCCGAAAAGCGTGCTGGAAAGCCTTGATAAGCGGGACTGCACAGGAATAAGGGTAATCGGAGTTTCAAATCTTTCGCAGATGTTCAGAGCAGTTGAAAGCCTTATTTCAGAGGCTAAGACTGCGGAAAACTGATATGGAATATTTGTGCCTGCACACAATAAAACTCTTTACAGAAAATAAATGCTATGATATAATTGAATTATCATATTAAAGGACGGTTAAAATTATGAACCTTGAAAAAATAGCTGCGCTTTTTTGTGCAGCAGTCATGACCCTTTCGTCGGCGGGCTGTTCGGGAGAAACGGCGGCGGATACTTCGCAGGAGCCTGCGGTTACCGATACTGCCCAAAACGGAATAAGAGAATATCAACCCTCCTCGGAAAACGTAAAGCCTCTCGGAAGAGCATGGTACTCCGAGGGCGAGCTTATCTGCGCTTATTCAGGAACGGGCTGTGAGTTTACTGCTGCGGGCAAGAGCGTAAAATTCACAATAAAGGGTGACGACGCCGCACGGTCGGGAAATAACGACAATGCAGCAAGACTTGCGGTTTACATTGACGGCGAAAGAGTAACGGATATTATGCTGGACGAGCAGGAAAAGACGGTTACAGCTTTTGAGGGAGAAACAGAAAAGACTGCTGTTGTTTCTCTCGTAAAGCTCAGCGAAAGCGCAAACTCAACCTTTTCAATCACGAAAATAGAAGCCGAGGGAGAGATAAAGCCTACCGAGGAAAAGCCGCTTTACATAGAGTTTATCGGAGACTCGATAACCTGCGGCTACGGCGTTGACGACGAGGACAGAAACCACCATTTCTCCACCTCCACCGAGGACTGCACAAAGGCGTATGCATACAAAACAGCACAGCTCCTTGACGCAGATTACAGCCTTGTAGCCTTAAGCGGTCACGGAATTATTTCAGGCTATACCTCCAACCCCGACAAGAAATCCGCTTCCCAGGTAATGCCAAAATACTACGACAAAATAGGCTTCTGCTACACAAGCGACGTTTCGGATACTGAATGGGATTTCAGAAGAAGCCCGGATATTATTGTAATCAACCTCGGCACAAACGATGACAGCTACTGCAATGGCGACCCGGACAAGCAGGCTGAATTTACCGAGGCTTACATTGAATTTCTAAAGCATATAAGAGAAAAGAACCCGGATTCTCATATTTTATGCACACTTGGCGTTATGGGCAGCGGGCTTCTGAGACAAATACGGACTGCTGTTGAAACCTATACAGCAGAAACAGGCGACGATAAGGTAACAGCCATGTCCCTTCCCCAGCAGAGCGAAAGCAACGGAATTGCGGCAGACTGGCACCCCACCGAGAAAACCCACGAAAAGACCGCAGAAAAGCTTGCAAAGAAGATAAAGGAACTACTTGGAGTTTAAAAGGACGGAAAAATAATGGAATATATAAGGCTTCAGCTCGGCTGTCTTGTTGTTCTTCTGTATGTTGGATTTATCTACATAAAGGAATGCCGCAGATTTCACAGAAGGCTTAATGAAACGCTTTTTGACGAGCTGCTTATAATCGGCATTATAAGCATAATCTTTGACGGTGCAACACAGTATACGGTAAACCACCTTGATACCGTGCCGCCGCTGCTGAACAGAATACTGCATGTTTTATTTCTGGGAAGCCTTGATCTTATTATTTTTGCGCTGTTTCTTTACATGCTGCACATAACAGGCGCTTTTCCTAAAAGATTAAAGCACCGGGCTGCAATAATACTGCCCTTTGTGATAAATATAGCCGTGGTTATAATCGGCGCTGGCTCGATTTATTATGTTCATGGCAAAACCACCAACTACTCAATGGGCTTATCGGTGTACACCTGCTACATAATGGCGGCGGTTTATATGATACTTGCAATTGTTGTGTTCTTCAGGCGCTGGAACTATATCGAGCGGCACAAAAGGACAAGCATTTTCACATATCTTTTAATGCTTATCGTGGTTACGACTGTGCAGATGATTTTCCCCGAAACCCTTATTTCAAGTATCGCCGTTACAATCTTTATTGTGGGCGTTTATATGAACCTGGAGGACCCTGCAATAAAGGAGCTTTCCCGCTTCCACAGCGAAACGGTAATGAGCTTTGCAAACCTTATTGAAAACAGGGACAACAGCACCGGCGGACATATCAAGCGCACAAGCCGCTATGTGGGACTTATCGCCGAGGAGCTTCTTGAAAGAAACTACTACACGGAAATCCTTACTAAGGACTATATAACCAATCTGCTTAAGGCTGCACCTATGCACGACATAGGAAAAATTTCCGTACCCGACGCAATTCTCCAGAAGCCGGGCAGGCTTACCGACGAGGAATTCAGTATAATGAAGCTTCACGCAGAAAACGGCGGAAATATTATAAGAGAAACCTTCCGTAATCTGCGTGACGAGGAATACCGCAAAATGGCTTTCGAGGTTGCCCGCTATCACCACGAGAAATGGAACGGCAAAGGCTATCCCGACGGACTTATCGGACAGGACATTCCCCTTTGTGCAAGAATAATGGCGGTTGCCGACGTTTTTGACGCAGTTTCCGAAAAGCGCTGCTACCGCGAGGCAATGCCGCTGGACAGGTGCTTTGACATTATACGGGAAGGCTCGGGCAGGGATTTTGACCCGCTTATAGCAGAGATTTTCCTTGATATACGG
>JBJERK010000218.1:0-2737 GCA_051882255.1 Ruminiclostridium sp. | reverse complement strand
TACGCCTGCGTTTCTTTTCCTCGATTTCGGCACCGTCTTTCTGCAAATCTTTTCCCTCGTTCAAACGGTTATTAGTATGATTTTGCAGGAAAGGAATAAGTTTATGAGAATGAGTAACTTCGGCTATCTTGTAAGGCGGGGCGTAGGCTCTGTTTTCAAGAATGCTATGATGTCGCTGGCAAGCTTCTGCGTGCTGCTTGTCAGTCTTATTTTGGTGGGACTTTCCACACTTATCGCCATGGACATAGGCGTAATTCTGTCCAATATTGAGGAGAAGAACGAAATTGACCTTTTCGTTTACGGCGACGTTGACCAGGGCGCTCTTACCCATATTACCGATGCAATCAACGCAAACCCCAACACCGGAAGCGTGGTTTTCTATTCAAAGGACGAGGCATGGGTTGACCAGAAGACGAAAATGGAGGAATATGATCCGGGAATGGGCGAGCTTTTCGACTACCTGCCCGAAAATCCTATGCCCCATACTTTTAAGGTAACTGTAAAGGATATTTCCCTTATTTCACAGACGGCGGAGGAGTTTGCAACAATAGAAGGCGTTGAAAATGTTCAGGCGCCCCAGGACTTCGCTTCCGTACTTGTAAATATCCGTTCAACCCTTACCGTTATTGCAGGCGCGTTGCTGGCGGCGATGATTGTAACAAGCGTCATCATAATCTATAATGCCATCAGAAGCAGCGTTTATGCCCGCAAAAAGGAAATAAACATAATGAAGGTTGTAGGCGCTACAAATGCCTTTGTAAAAATCCCCTTCTTTATTGAGGGTATGTTTATCGGCGTTGCAGCGGGTGCAGCCTCCTGGATTTTAACGAAAATTACCTACGAGGCTATTGTCCAGCTGTTCAAGGACGACCTTACAATCTGGGAGATTTTCGGACTTGTGAATATAATTCCCTTTGACAGCGTAACCTGGTACGTTCTTGCGGCGAACTGCGTTTTAGGAGCATTTTTAGGCGCTCTCGGAACTATTATAAGTACGGGTAAGTACGTTAAAGTATAAGTTTTTTGTGGCATAAAGCGAAAGGTTTGATATTAATGATTAAAGGAAAAAGGAGAAAAGCTTTTTTTAGGGCAGGCACTGCTGCTTTAGCGGCAATCCTGCTGCTGGGAATCGGCTCACAGACGGGAAATACAACAATCGTTTCCCACGCCGCAACTATTGCGGAGTATGAGCAGATGATAAAGGACAATGAGGCGAAAATTGCGGAATACGATAAGAAGATAGCTGCCCTTGACGGAGATATTGCTGAAAACGAGGAGCTTCAGAGCTACTATTTCAACAAGCTTATGGTACAGCAGGAAAACATCAACCTGCTCAATAACCGGATTTACGAAAAGGAGCAGGAAATTGTTGCAAAGGAGCAGGAAATTGTTGACCTGCAAACAAAAATAGAAGAAACAGAACAGAAAATCGAGGATAAAAATATCGAAATAGAGCTTCTTGACGCTCAGAACAAGGATAATATCTATAAATTCGGGCAGATTATTAGAGCAATGTACATAACCGACACTGACGACTATATGACGGTTATTGCGGGCTCGGCGGATTTTTACGATATTTTCGTAAAAAGCGAGATAATGAAAAGCGTAAGCGAGCAGAACCTTAAATTTATGCAGGATCTGCTGGAGGATATTCACAGGCTTGAGGACGACAAGGTACAGCTTCAGAAGGACGTAGAACAGCTTGAATACGACAAGCAGAAGTTAAGCGAGGAGAAGGAGCAGCTTGAAACGGAGAGAAGGGAGCTTGACGAGGAGAGAAAGTACAGCTCCGACCTCAGCGCTTCTTATACTACCGAGTATAACAACTACACCTCAAAGATAAGCAATCTTGAAAGCTTGCAGGCTGACTACGCCTATAAGAAAAAGGTTTCCCGTGCGGAAATTGAGGAGTACGAAAAGGCGATCGACGAGGAAATCAGAAAAGCTCAGGCTGCCGCTCAGGGCGATACCGTCTATGACGAGGGCGAATGGCGCTGGCCTTTGGATACAAAGTTCCACCTTATTACAACATATTTCGGCTATGACGCTTGGCGGGGCGGCAACCACGGCGCAATCGACGTGGGCGACGGCGGAATAAACGGTGCAAACATCTATGCCTCCAAGGGCGGCGAGGTTATTGTTGCGAAAACCTCCTACACTCCCGGCTACGACTACGGAATGTATGTTGTTATCGACCACGGAAACGGCTACCAGACCCTTTACGCTCACTGCAGCGCAATCTACGTTTCGGTAGGTCAGAAGGTAAACAAGGGAGACGTTATTGCCGCAGTAGGCTCTACCGGCTGGTCCACAGGTCCTCATCTGCATTTCGAGGTCCGTAAGGACGGAGTAAGACAGGATCCCCTTGCTTATGTAAATGTTCCCGGCTAAGCTGCCGAATTTACTTATTTGGAGAGAGAATGAACAGAAAAATTTCACTTGGTATTGCAATAAGCCTTGCGGCAATTGCCTGTGCGGTTACATTCGTAATAACCTGCACGGTTACGCTGAATACTTATAACGATAAAATCGCCGATGTTCAGCAGCGTGAGGAAATCAATACCCGTATGCAGGAAATAGACTCCTTTATAAGGAGTTATTCAATCTACCCCATAGACGATAACGCCATTAAAACAGGCGTTTATTCCGGCTACCTTGACGGAATAAACGATAGAAGGGCAAGATACTATACCACAAACGAGTACTACTATAAAACCTGCCTTGAAAACGGAAGGCT
>JBJERK010000217.1:0-11103 GCA_051882255.1 Ruminiclostridium sp. | reverse complement strand
TCGGTGCATCTTACAAGGGTTCCCGACTTTGAACCGATTTCGGTGGTGAGGGTTATTGTGTAAATATACTTCTTCATTTTCTCATGCCTTTCCGATAAGATAATCATAATATATACGATTGACAGAGAAAATTAAAGGGTTAATTCTATCCGAATGTGTAAAAACCGGACAAATGCCCGAAATTGACGGTCAAATTCCGAAAAAATCCGATTGATTTATTGAGCTTGCAGATGTATAATAAATTCAGGAGGCGATAAAATGAAACACGAGGTAACAAATATGTACACAAAAAAGGCTCTGTCCCAATCGCTGAAGCGATTTATGGAAACAAAGCCTTTTTCAAAAATAACTGTAAGCGATATTGTTGCAGACTGCGGTCTTAACCGCAAAACCTTCTACTACCACTTCGCAGATACACGGGATTTGCTGAAATGGACCTTTGAGCAGGAGGCGATAGAGGTTTTCAGGAATTTCGACCTGATTATCGACTATCAGGACGCAATCCTGTTTGCAATAGATTATCTTGAAAGCAACCGTCACATGATAAACTGCATATACGACTCCATAGGACGCGACGAGCTGAAAATATTCCTGCACAAGGATTTTTACGACATCGGCTTTATGATTGTCACCGCCGCAGAAAAAGCGGTGGGAAAAACGCTTGCCGCAGAATACAAAAATCTAATAACAGAGTTTTTCACCGAGGGAACAGTGGGGATAATGATTAACTGGCTTCAGGGGAATATAAAATACGACAAGAACACCGCTGTAAAATATATAACCGATATTTTCAGAAGCAGTCTGTCGGCGATAATTAATAACTCGGAACAGAATATGAATTTTTAACGGGCATTACCTGCACCCAAAAAATCAGAAGCACCTGCCGCTTATCCTTTTCTTGCATTCTCCCGTGCTTTTCTTTCCGTTTATGCAGTGGTAGCAGACCTCGTTTTCAAGCGGCTTTCCGCCGAAAAAGTCGTTAAGGTTCGCAATCGTAGTTTCAGCAATACCCGCCAGTGCCTCCTCGGTGAGAAAGGCCTGATGGGAGGTAAGAAGCACGTTGGGCTTTGAAATAAGCAGGGACAGGACATCGTCCTTTATAACCGTGTTTGAGAAGTCCTCAAAGAAAAGGTCGCTTTCCTCCTCGTAAACGTCAAGTCCTGCTCCCCCTACCGTGCCGTCGTTAAGGGCGTCTAAAAGCGCCGCCGAGTCAATAAGCGCTCCTCGGGAGGTGTTTATGAGAAACACACCCTTTTTCATCTTGCCGAATGCCTCCTTGTTGAGCATTCGGCTGTTTTTATTGGTAAGAGGACAATGAAGAGAGATAACGTCGCTTTCGGAAAGGAGCCTGTCAAGCTCCGCATACTCAAAATCTGCGTTTGGCACGGGAAAGGGGTCGTAGGCAAGAATTTTCATTCCCATTCCACGACATATATCAATAAATGCCCGCCCGATTTTGCCTGTTCCGATAACGCCTGCTGTTTTTCCGTAAAGGTCGGTGCCTGTAAGCCCGTTTATGCTGAAATTAAAGTCACGGGTGCGGTTATATGCCTTGTGAATTTTCCTGTTCACGCAAAGAAGCAGGGCGATTGCATGCTCGGCTACTGCGTGGGGAGAGTAGGCGGGAACACGGACAACGCTTATTTTCCCGTAAGCCGCCTTGAAATCAACGTTGCTGTACCCAGCACATCGCATAGCAATAACCCTTACCCCGTTTTCGTACAGGGTTTCAATCGTCCTGCTGTCAATATCGTCGTTTACAAAGGCGCAGACCCCATCGCAGCCCTTTGCAAGTACTGCTGTTGAGGCAGAAAGCTTAGACTCGATATAATCGAATTCATAGTCGGATTTTATTCTGTCGAAGGATTCCTTGTCATAGGGCTTTGCGTCGTAAAAAGCTATTTTTTTCATTTTTTGCAGTTCCTTTCGGTACTTTCGGTATTCTCGGAAGTATTATCTGCAAAAAATGAAGATATATTTATGCTATTACTTGAAAAATGCCCTTATAAGTCCCACAATAAACACAAAAAGCACCAAAGCAGGCAGTACAAATGTCATATACCCCTTCATAAACCGCCTTAATTTCAGTCCCTTTCCCGTGTTCGCCTCGTTTACGAAATTATCCCAGCCCCAGCCCTTTTTTGTCACGCAGAACAGAATAAACACAAGAGAGCCTGTGGGAAGTATAATATTGCTTACAATAAAGTCCTCCAAGTCCATTATATTCGTGCCCTCGCCGAGAGGCTGTATTCCGCTCAGCAGATTAAAGCCGAGACAGCAGGGCGTTGAAAGTACAAAAAGCAGTATTCCGTTTATTACGCATGCCTTTTTCCTGCTCCAGCCGAATAAATCCTCGGTACAGGCGGCAATTCCCTCGAATACCGCAAGCACCGTCGACAGGGCAGCAAAGGACATAAAGACGAAGAAGAGACTTCCCCAGAGCCGACCTAAAGGAATATTGTTGAAGATATTGGGCAGGGTTATAAAGATAAGCCCGGGGCCGCTGTCAACCTCAACTCCGTAAGCAAAGCAGGCTGGAAAGATTATAAGCCCCGAAGAGAGCGCCACAAAGGTATCCAGCAGAGCAACATTTACCGACTCCCCTAAAAGGCTTCTCTCCTTTCCGATATAGCTTCCGAAAATCGCCATTGCACCCATACCAAGGCTGAGAGTAAAGAACGCCTGATTCATAGCGTTTACAATAACGTTTCCGATTCCGACCTTCTGTACCGCCTCGAAATCAGGCAGCAGATAAAAGGCAAGACCCGCTTCCCCGCCCTCCATGAAGAAGCTGTTTACCGCAAGAATTACCATAATTCCAAGCAAAGCAAGCATCATGAACTTTGTAACCCGCTCAAGACCGTTTTTCAGTCCTGCCGAGCAGACCAGAACAGCCGCCCCGAGAACGACTGCCACAAAAAATATCATCATAGGAGCGTCGGAAAGTATAAGCCCGAAATGCTCCGCTACACCCGCCGAGTCAAGCCCCGAAAGCTCTCCTGCCGCAGTAGAAACAAAGTACCTCAGCATCCAGCCTGCAACGGTTGTGTAGAACATCATCAGAAGATAGCTTCCCAGCATGGCGGCTATGCCGTGGATATGCCATTTTGTGCCCTTTGGTTCAAGCTGCTGATACATTTTTACAGGGCTTTTCTGAGAGGCTCTTCCAAGGGAAAACTCCATTGTAAGCACAGGTATTCCCATAAGAGCAAGGAAAACAAGGTAAATCAGCACGAAAAAGCCGCCGCCGTTTTCACCTACAATATAGGGAAATTTCCACACGTTTCCTATCCCGATAGCGCAGCCTGCACTTAATAGTATAAAGCCAAGCCTGCTCCCAAGCCGTTCTCTGCTCATTTTCAGCTTACCTCCGCAGTTATTATATTGCAGTATCCTTCCAAATCGTATGTACTGTCAATTGTAATCCTGCGCCAGTTCTGCCCGCTATGGCTTTCTGCGAACTGCCGGTTATCTCTTAAAAGGCTTTCTTTGGTGCAGTCGCTGTCATCAAGGCGCTTTTCAATTACCGAGGCTTTCCCGATTATTTTTTCAAGCTCCCGCTCTATATATTCATCGGTCATACAGAGCAGAAAGGCGTGAATATGCCTCAGATATTCCGCCGTAAAGTCCTTCTCAAAATCCCCGGGAAAATAGCAGCCCTCTATAATCATATTCTGCTCGTTTTCAACTGCGGTTTTTATAATCTCCCGGACTATTTTCCAAAGCGGCTCGGTAAGCTTATCGTCGTCAAGGGGCGTAAGCTTCGTCATACCGCTTCGTATAAGCCCCATTTTCAGGTGGTCAAGGGACATATAGGGGATTTTAAGCCGCTCCATAAGCCGCTGTGACAGGGCAGTTTTTCCCGTATGGCTTGCGCCGCAGATAAGAATTATCATAATATCACCCTATTCTAAATTCATCTTGTCAATAAACCATATTACAGGCTGCCGAGAAATCGTCAGATGCTAGGAAACCGCATAACGGCTAGGCTTTGTGCCTGCCGTTATGTGGTTGACGACGCAGATGGCGGTTTATCGACAGCCTGTAAATCGAACATTTCCTTGCATATTCTTATTCCTGTTTTCGTTCTGAAAATCCTTTCAAGGGCGGTTTTTGCCGCTTCCGCCGAAAGCCCGTCCTCGTAGAGATTTACAAGAAAATCCGCTTCAAGCAAAATCCTGTAATCCTCGCCGTCAACATCGGTATAGGTATGGTGGCGGGAGACAAGGTAGCAGATACGCTGTATATCCTTTTCATCGTAGCCAAGCTCACGCAGCATTTTTTCTGCGGGAGCAGGACCTTCCTGCTCCTGAAGCTTTCCGCTGCATTCCCCGTATTTCTGCTCTGCGGGCTTTATGCCTATGTCGTGGACAAGGGCGGCAGATTCAAGAATAAACAGAGTTTTCTCATCAAGCCCCTCACCTGCTCCGATGTGACGGGCAAAGGCGTGAACCTTAAGAAAATGCTGTATCCGCTTAGGGTCACCCCGATAGTATTCAATCATCTTATCCGTAAGTCTTTCAATTGCTGTCATAAACAGCCTCCTGCAAGAATATAATATAAATATATCATACCATTAAGCGCAAAATATGTCAACCGAAAGGTATTGACAAAAAGCGGCAAATGCAATATAATGTTATTATCTTTAAAGGGGAGTAGCCGACAGGTTTCCTGTTTATGCCCGGCGTCAGTACGGAAAGATAACCTTTCCCGCCGCATATCTAAACGGCAAGACTTTTATTGAAATAAAGCAGCCTTTTGCATTATTTCAATAGACGTCTTGTCTTTTTTTATGCTTAAGGCGGAAAGGAACATTTTGCTATGGAAAACAGTTATCTAAAATCAAAGGAGGAGCTTTTTAAGGCTCTCGGAAGCTCCGAAAGCGGGCTTACTGCAAAAAAAGCGGAGGAAAACAGGAAAATTCACGGGGAGAACAGACTGCCCGAAGGAAAGAAAAAAAGTATTCTTTCCCTGTTTTTAGGGCAGTTCGCCGACTTTCTCGTAATAATTCTTATAGCGGCGGCTGTTGTTTCAGCGATAAGCGGCGATATTGAGAGCGTTTTCGTTATCGCCGCTGTTATTACTATGAACGCAGTTCTCGGCACAGTTCAGACGGTTAAGGCGGAGAAGTCCCTTGAGGGGCTTAAAAGGCTGTCTGCTCCCCAGGCAAGGGTTATCCGTGAGGGAAAGGAAAGCCTGCTGCCCTCGGAGGAGATTGCGGCGGGGGATATTATACTTATTGAGGCGGGGGATAAAATCTGCGCAGACGGACGTATCCTCGAAAGCGCCGCTTTACAGGTAAACGAAAGCGCTCTTACAGGGGAAAGCCTGCCTGCCGCTAAAGCAGACTGCACTATTTCCGCCGAAGCTTCCCTTGCGGACAGGACGAATATGGTTTACTCCGGCTGCTTTGTTACCGGCGGCAGGGGAAAATACATTGTTACAGCGGTGGGCGGGAAAACGGAAGTGGGAAAAATCGCCGCCCTTATCAACAGCGCTAAGGAGCGCAAAACCCCGCTTCAGGTTTCCCTTGACAGCTTCGGAAAACGGTTATCTGTCGGTATTCTGATTATATGCGCCCTTGTTTTCGGACTGGGGCTTTTCAATACGGTAAGAAACGGCGGGGCGCTTGGCTTTGAGTCGGTGATGGACAGCTTTATGTTTGCGGTGGCTCTTGCGGTAGCAGCTATTCCCGAAGCGCTAAGCTCAATCGTCACCATTGTGCTTGCTCTCGGCACACGGAAAATGTCGGCGGAAAAAGCGATTATACGGAAATTGCAGGCGGTTGAGGGGTTAGGCTCGGTTTCGGTTATCTGCTCCGACAAGACGGGCACAATTACTCAGAACAGAATGACGGTGCGGCAGGTATGGACGGAGGATAAGGGGCTTTTAGTGCAGGCGGCTGTGCTTTGCAGCGATGCTGTAACCGAAAAGGAAAAGGAAATCGGCGACCCTACGGAAACTGCGCTTTTGCGGTATGCTGAGGCTGAAAATATAAGCACTGAGGGGCTGAGAAAGGACTGCCCGAGACTTCTTGAAATACCATTTGACAGCGACAGAAAGCTTATGTCAACGGTGAACAGAGTGAATGGGGAAAGGATAATGTTCACAAAGGGAGCGGCTGATGTTATGCTGGACAGAATGGACATTTCCGCCGAAAAGAAAAGGCAGATTGCCCAGAAAACAGAGGAATTTTCCCGCCTTGGTATGCGTGTGCTTTGCTTCGGGTGCAGGAAATTTGAGGGGGAAAGTATCAGCGTTAATGAGGAAAACAACCTGCAATTTATCGGACTTGCGGCTATGACCGACCCGCCACGCAAGGAATCGGCAGAAGCGGTGAAAAAGTGCAAAGCGGCGGGTATAAAGCCGGTTATGATTACCGGCGACCACGCTGTAACGGCGGCGGCTATTGCGAAGGAAACGGGGATACTGGAGAAGGACAGCGAGGTTGCCGAGGGACGGGAGCTGGACAGGTACAGCGACGAGGAACTGCCCTCTTTTGTAGAAAAGAAGTCGGTTTTTGCCCGTGTTACTCCCGAGCATAAGATTAGGATTGTGCGTGCTTGGCAGAAAATGGGGGCAGTGGTAGCCATGACAGGGGACGGGGTAAACGATGCTCCTGCCCTTAAACAGGCGGATATAGGCGTTGCCATGGGTATCACAGGGACGGAGGCAGCTAAGGACGCTGCTTCAATGGTATTGGCGGACGACAACTTTGCAACCATAGTAAAGGCGGTTGAAAACGGCAGGAATATTTACGGAAATATCAAGAAGTCCATACTTTTCCTGCTTTCGGGGAATGCGGCGGCGATAATTGCGGTGCTGTTCTGCTCGGTTGCGGGGCTTCCCCTGCCCTTTGAGCCGATACATTTGCTGTTTATAAATCTGCTGACCGACTCCCTGCCTGCGATTGCTCTGGGACTTGAGCCCCACTCGCCGGAGGTAATGAGGCAGCCGCCGCGAAAGGCGGGAGAGGGGATTCTAACCCGGGATTTTCTGCTGAACGCTCTTGTCTACGGGCTTATAATCGGTGCAGCGGCAATCTCGGCTTTTCTTATGGGACTTAGCTCCTCTCCTGCGGCGGCAAGCACAATGGCGTTCTCAGTTCTCTGTCTTTCCCGCCTGCTTCACGGCTTCAGCTGCAAATCCGCCTCTCCCGTTATTTTTACCCGCCGTATGTGGAACAACAGGGCTTGTATTTTGTCTTTTTGTGCAGGGCTTCTTCTGCTCTGCGCTGTGCTGTTTATAGGGCCGCTTCAAGGGCTGTTCCGGGTAACGGCGCTTACGGCTTCTGAGCTTATCTCGGTTTTCTTACTGCCGCTTTTGTCTTTTGGGGCAGTACAGATATTCGGGGCGGTTGTGGGGAGAAAAAAGAGATAACAGCGGGCAATAAACAGAAAAGCGTGAGCTTTGGCTCACGCTTTCGTTTATTATTGCTGTACTGTTATTTCCACTTCTTTGCCCGTGGTTAAGTTTACAAGAAAACCTCCTGCTTTGTCCTTGATTGTTATGTACTCGCCATTTATAAAGTATGGGAATCCGCTTTCAAGCTGCTGCTCGGAGGTATATATAAGTTCGCCGTAATTCTTTGCGTATTCCTCTTCGCTTTTTGCAAACTCCTTGTAATTCTCGGGGAGAATGAATTTATAGATTTCGGAGCATTTATCGCTGTTCTTGATAATTTTATACTGATAGCCGCCCTTTAAATCATAGAAATCAGTTCCGCTGTGAATTGTATTTTTAAACATATCAATCGACATGTCAGAAACCTTTTCACCGGTTTCAATATCGAAAATCCCATTACCAAGTAAATATTTCCCGTAAATATAACTATTGCCTTTAAGGAAACTATAAACTTCATTATCAAGCTTTTCGGCAACTCCCGAGCTCATATCAACTGCATAATATTCTTCTCCATTTATGCCGGATACCCATATATATAAAGTATCTTTATATATAACGCTTAAGTTAAATTTACTTAACTCTTCTGATTTACCATGTCCGATATCCCGTGTTACTGTTATTTGTCTGGCTTCTGATAAATCGGGGGAAATAACGTAAACCTGATTTTTATTTACTCGGACTACAAAGCTTCCGTCATCCATTATTCTGTACTCATTCAACTCGCTGTAACCGGGACAATTTTCATCAAAAGAAAAGGTTTTCAATAACTTATTACCATTAAAGTCATAACAGCTTAAATCCTTTATATTATTATAGTAATTATCCAAGGAAAAAACATAGAATTTCCCGTCATAAATTGTTTTCCAGTATTCATACTTATCAATAAAAACAGAAACAATCGCTTCATTTTTTGAGGTATCAAATCTCATATAACCTCGATTTATGCCACCATACTGAACAGCACTTGCGTGAAGAACGCCGTCAATAATAGCATACTGGTCGTCCCTGCTGTCATACTCTTTACAAAGCAAATCCCAGTAACCCGTATCCGCAACAGGTCCTGCGGGCTCTGTGGTTGTTACCTCGGTGGTTTCTGCGGTAGTTTCTGCCGTGGTTTCAGCCGAAGCTTCCTCGGGTTTTTCGGTCTTTTCCGTCTTTTCTGCGGCTGTTGTAGTCTCCTGCTTTTCGGTTTCGGGGGCGACTGTTCCGGAAGCGCCGCAGGCTGACATTGAAAGGACTGCGGCAAATGCAATTAAAAGGGATAAAATTCTCTTCATTTTCTACTCTCCTACAAATTTATTGCCGAATTTTACACAATCCGTGCTATTCTGAATTATAGCACAATATATAGCTGTCAGCAATAGTAAATATAGCTGAAAGATAGTATGAATTTGTAGCTGATAGCTATATACTATGTATATCAGAGTATTTTTCGGGGCGGTATTTTTATGGAATTAATTGAAATCGGAAGCAGAATTAAGGCACAGCGGAGAAAAATGGGGATTTCCCAGGAAAAGCTTGCGGAGATTGTTTATGTAACTCCCCACTATATCTACGAGATAGAGCGTGGGCTGAAGGCGATGTCCCTTGAAACCCTTATAAACCTGTGCGCCGCCCTTGACCTGTCAGCGGATTATATACTTTTCGGCGAAAAACAAGCCTCCCCCTCCCTTTCGGAGCAGCTCTCGTCGCTTAGCGAGGAGCGGCGGTTAAAGGCAGAAAGCGCCTTTAAAGCAATACTGCCCTATATAAATTAAGAAAGTATTCAGAATTTTTCGGAGCAAATGTCCACAAAACAAAGGTTTTGGGGATTTGCTCCTATTTTTTTCGTTCAGAACGTGACATTTCGGGGTTTTGGATTGTGTTATAAGTGAAAGGACCTTTCAGCGAAGGAGGAACGGCATGAGTGAAGCGGAATTTGAAAGGCTTATCGGGCTTTACAGCGGAACGGTTTACCGCACCGCCTACTGCCGCACGGGTAATGCCGCAGACGCAGAGGACATTATGCAGGAGGCTTTTCTGCGGCTTTACACTTCAAAGCTTATCTTTGAAAACGACGAGCATATAAAGGCGTGGCTTATACGGACGGCGGCAAATCTGGGGAAAAACCTTATAAAATCGGGCTGGTACCGCTTTTCCGAGCCGATTACGGCGGAAACGGAGGGGAAGCCTGCAAAGGAAACCGAAAGCCCGGAGGAAGGGATACTGCCCCTTATAATGAAGCTGAAGCCTAAAAACCGACTTGCCCTTTATATGCACTACTACGAGGGGTACTCCGTGAAGGAGATAGCGGCAGTCCTCGGTGAAAAGGAAAGCGCCGTAACCTCACGGCTTTTACGGGCACGAAAACAGCTTAAAGCGCTTATAATCAAGGAGGGTATTTATGAACTATAAAAAGCTTTTCGAACAGTCTTTTTCAAACATTGTTCCTTCAAAAGACAGCAAGGCAATTATGCAAAGCGTGATTGAAAGGACGGAAAGAACGGATATGGAAAATACGAAGAAAAAAGGGATAAGAAAGCCTTTTGCGGCAGTTGCGGCAGCTGCGGCGGCGGTTGCTCTTGGGGTAACCGGAGCTGCGGCAGCGGGAATTATCGACTTTAACGAAATTTTCGGTAATGAAATCAAAACCGAAATTGAAAATTCCTATCTGCTTATGAGCAGGACGGAAAACGTGGAAGCTTACGCTTCCGACCAGGACTACAACGTAACTCTCCTCGGAGTTACCGGCGGAAACGACTGTGCTATTGCAAGTATTGAAATAAGCCGTAAGGACGGAAAGCCTGTTACGGATTACTTCTTGAACAGGAACGACAATTCAACGCTTTTTGGCTTTATTTCCGCGGAGTGCAACTGGGAAAATCCCGATACAGACAGCAGGTATTACAGCAGCGCTCAGATTAACGAGGCGGGAAATATAGTAGCTACCGCAGAGCTTTCGGTTGAATTCGACCAGCTTGACGATATAAGTCTTGCAGGCAGAAAAATATCAATAACGGGTAACGGCTTCTACCCCGGAGAGGATTTATTCAACTATATTGACGAAATCGGTGCGAAAAGGACTGATTTCGGCGCAAGCTACTCTGACGGAACTCAGGCGGACATTTCATCTGTTGCTTCTCTGCCACTTGAATGGAGCGTAAGCTTTGACTACTACCCCTCGGAAAGCTCAGCGCAGAGACTGCACATAAAGGAAGCAGACAAGGAAAAGGAAATTACTCTTAAAAGAAAGCCGATAGATGGAGAGACGATTGAGTATAAGGTTACGGTAAGAAGCATTGAACTCGGCTGTACAAGAGCGGTTGTTGAATTAAGAGAAGAAAAGCAGGAATTTCCTTTCAGCTTCCCGGATAATACAATACTGCTTATAACCGGGGACGGAAAGGAGATAAGCGCAGATTTCAGCGGCGGAATGAGTCGTTCATACGGAGATTATGAAATTTCGCAGCAAAATCTCAAATACTATTCCGAATCTCCCGAACAGGGCTACATCAGACTTGCGGTTGACGTAAGCGAGATTGCGGCAATTTCCATTAACGGAGAGATTTTTGAGCTGGAGTAAGCAATAAGTGAGAAAAGCGCCCTATGGAAAATTCCATAGGGCGCTTGGTTTGAGAAAGCTTGTGGGGCGGCGAAGCCGCCCAAGCGCGCCAAAGGCGCGCAACTGGGGCGGCGAAGCCGCCTGAGCGCGCCGAAGGC
>JBJERK010000216.1:2091-11168 GCA_051882255.1 Ruminiclostridium sp. | reverse complement strand
TTCGCGGCTTGCGCTGAGCGAAGCTCAGCGCTGATGCGGCGGCTTCGCCGCCGCCGCTCCCACACCCGCTCCGGCAAAAACAAAGGCTGTATCCCATTGATACAGCCTTTTCTTATGCTATTATTACTTCTTCTCCGGCACTTCAATAACGCTCTTTCCGCCCATATATGGTCTTAACACCTCCGGAATACGAACGCTTCCGTCTGCATTAAGATTGTTCTCAAGGAACGCAATAAGCATTCTCGGAGGAGCAACAACGGTGTTGTTGAGAGTATGTGCAAGATACTTCTTTCCGTCCTTTCCGTTTACACGGATTTTAAGGCGGCGAGCCTGAGCGTCGCCTAAGTTGGAGCAGCTTCCAACCTCGAAGTACTTCTTCTGTCTGGGGGACCATGCCTCAACGTCAAAGGACTTAACCTTAAGGTCTGCTAAATCTCCCGAGCAGCATTCCAGCGTTCTTACAGGAATATCCATTGAACGGAACAGGTCAACGGTATTCTGCCAGAGCTTATCGAACCACATCTTGCTTTCCTCGGGTCTGCAAATAACAATCATTTCCTGCTTTTCAAACTGGTGGATACGGTAAACACCCCGTTCCTCAAGACCGTGTGCGCCCTTTTCCTTTCTGAAACAGGGAGAGTAGCTTGTAAGAGTGTGGGGAAGGGTTTCCTCGGGGATAATGGTATCAATGTACTTGCCTATCATGGAGTGCTCGCTTGTACCGATAAGGTAAAGGTCCTCGCCCTCGATTTTGTACATCATAGCGTCCATTTCAGCAAAGCTCATAACGCCTGTTACAACGTTGCTGCGAATCATAAAGGGCGGTACGCAGTAGGTAAAGCCCCTGTCAATCATAAAATCCCTTGCATAGGAAATAACCGCGGAGTGAAGCCTTGCAATATCTCCCATAAGGTAGTAGAATCCGTTGCCCGCAACTCTTCTTGCTGCGTCAAGGTCAATTCCGTTCAGCTTCTCCATAATGTCGGTATGGTAGGGTATCTCAAAATCGGGAACAAAAGGCTCGCCGTACTTTGTAACCTCTACGTTTTCGCTGTCGTCCTTGCCAATCGGAACGGTGGGGTCGATAATATTAGGAATGGTCATCATAATCTTTGTGATTTTTTCCTGATACTCGCCCTCCTTTGCTTCAAGCTCAGCAAGTCTTGCGGAGGATTCGCTTACCTTTTTCTTTGCTTCCTCTGCCTCCGCCTTCTGTCCGTGTGCCATAAATACGCCGATTTCCTTGGAAATGCGGTTTCTGTCTGCACGAAGTGCGTCTGCCTCCTGCTGAGTCTTTCTGTTCTCAGCGTCAAGAGCAATTACCTCGTCAACAAGGGGAAGCTTACTGTCCTGAAACTTCTTTCTGATATTTTCCTTTACAATTTCGGGGTTCTCTCTGAGAAATCTAATGTCCAGCATTTTTCTGTTTCCTTTCGGTTTTTGTTTTTAAAATTATTTTGTTATACGTTCAATGGTTACAACCCATTTTACAAGCTTAGGTTCAAAGGTAAATATCTCGGGAGCAAAGCCCATTGAAGTAGTCACCTTATACTCTATTCCCTTTACCTTGAAAGTTCCGGTTATGGGATTCTGTTCCGTTCCTGCGTAATAGGTGGCGGCGTCGTACAGGATATTGGAGGGGTGATTAAGGCGGCTCAGCTTCTCGAAAAACGCAACTGTATCTTCGTCGGGTCTTTCCTTGCTGCTGATTTTCCCATACTCTATAGAGCTAATCTGCCCCTTGTAGTCCTCGCAGAGCATATCATAGCTTATTGCAGCAAGATTTGTTATATTATCTGCGGTTACAGTCGCCTTTGCTGCCGCAGAAGCCTTTTCTGCGTCAGGTCCTGCCTGAGTTATCATAAACAATACATAGTAGAGAATATAGGCTGCTGCACCAAGCAAAACAATCGTAATAACAATACCCAGCGGGCTTTTCTTTCTTACAGACACGGCAAAAACCTCCTTTTATCGGGGATTAGTCCCTTTCCGAAATAAAGCTTATAAGCTCCTTTAACTCCTCTTCTGACTTACAGTCTATACTCATAGTATATTTATCCTTGCTTTTGTCTATGCGAACAGGTTTTCCGATATAATCGGTCATACTTATCTCCGCCTCCACAAGGAAGGTTTCCTTTTTCGGTTTTTCTCTTGCAGGCTTATCAGAGGTCTGCTTTGCAAGCTTTTCCAGGGTTCTTACGCTTAGCCCCTCCTTAACGGAGCGCTCTGCAAGCAGCCGCTGCTTTTCCACGTCAGGTATACCGATAATAACCTTGCAGTGCCCTACGGAAAGCTCCCCGTCCCTTACCATAAGCTTTATATCGTCCGGCAGGGTCAGAAGACGAAGGGAGTTGGTAATTGCGGGGCGGGACTTGCCTACCTTTTTGGCAACCTCCTCCTGCTTCATATCAAAGGTATCAATAAGCTGCTGATAGCCGAGAGCCTCTTCGATAGGGTTTAAATCCTCTCTCTGTAGGTTCTCTATAAGTGCAATCTGCATTGTCTGCTCGTCGGAAAGCTCCATAATTCTTACGGGAACTTCCTTAAGACCTGCAATTTTCGCAGCTCTCCAGCGCCGCTCCCCTGCAACAAGCTGATAGCTGTCGCCGTAGGGGCGCACGGTAAGGGGCTGGATAACGCCATGCTCTAAAATAGACTCAGCAAGGGCGTTAAGGGCTTCCTCGTTGAAGGTTTTACGTGGCTGCTTCTTATTCGGCTCAATATCGGTTATCTTAAGCTTCTGGGGCGCTATACTCTCCTCCGCCCCGAAAAGTCCGTCGTCGTCGAAAATGGTATCGTCAAAGTTATTGCCGAGGCCTGATTTCTTTGCCATAAACTATCCTTTCTTACATTTCCTGCCTTATAGCATCTCTTCCATTGCCCTGCACTTCTTAAGCACTTCCTTTGCAAGCAGAGCATAGGCTTCCGCGCCCTTTGAGGTGGGGTCGTAGTACATAATCGGCTCTCCGTGGCTTGGCGCTTCGGAGATTTTTACATTTCTCGGAATTTCCGTCTTGAAAATAGTGTCCTCGGGGAATTTGGACTTGATACTCCGCATAACCTCACGGTTTACGGTAAGCCGCTTGTCAAGCATTGTGAACACAATTCCCATAATCTGTAAATTGCGGTTGCTGGACTTCTTTACCCTCTTTACGGTTGCAAGCAGCTCCGCAACGCCCTCTAAACTGTAAGGCTCGCACTGCATCGGAATGATAATCCTGTCGCAGGCGGAAAGCCCGTTAAGAGCAAGAATACCGAGGGAGGGCAGACAGTCTATAATAATTATATCGTAATCGTCCTTTATCTGCAAAAGTGCTTTTTTCAGCTGTAAAGTCTTGTTCTCAAATTTCAGCAGGCGGATTTCCGCCTCTGCAAGGCTTTGAGTAGAAGGCATAAGCCACACGTTCTTGTAATTTGTCTTGATAACAGCCTGTGCGGGTCTTACATCGCCCATAATTACGTCATATGTAGTATTTTCAAGGCTTTTCTTTGCAGCTCCCGCATAGCCGTAGCCTGTTGTTGCATTTCCCTGTGGGTCAAGGTCAACCAGCAGCACCTTTTTTCCCATACTTCCCAGAGCGGCGCTTAAGTTTATCGCTGTAGTTGTTTTAGCAACTCCGCCCTTCTGATTAACGATAGATATAACGGTTGTCAAATTCCGAACATTCCTTTCTTTAAGTCCACTCTTGTTAAGTCCACTCTAAATTATAGCATATTATTGATTAAAAATAAAGTGTTTTTATAAAAAAATGATTATAACGTTTCGGGCAGCCTCCAGCTCTCCGCCAGTTCTGCATACCTTTCCGCATTTTCTGTATCTCCCGTCCTTTTAAAGCAGTCGGACAGCATTAAAAGGCTCTCTTTTCCCTTGACGAAAAGGGTAACAACCGCTTCCGCCTCCTCTATTCCGTCGTAAAGCCAGCAAAGCGCCTCGCCGTAATTTCCCTTTTCGTAGAAATACTTTCCCGCCTCAACGCAGATTTCCGCACAGGGATTTGCTGCCGCTTCTCTCATACAAAGGGCGAAAAAGTCGCTTTCTCTGCCGAGAATATGATAAGCACGGGCAAGAACGCAGCGGGCTTCTCTGCGCTCGTCCTCTGTTCTTTCGGGGGAAGTCAGACTGCCCTCAAAAAAGGGCAGGGCTTCCTCAAGGTCGGCTTCGTCCCCCGCAATATAAAGCTCCTTTGCGTACATTGAGTGCAGCTTCTTCGGAAGAAAAACTCCCCGTGCAAGGGCTTTCTGAAATGTCATAAAATCCCGCTTTGCGTGGCTGCCCTCCGCAAGGTGCATTATCTCAATTTCGCTGTCGTAAACTACCGGTTCAAGCCGCACGGTTTCGTGAACGGGATTTATCCATTCAAAGCTTCTCAGCCTTTTAAAAAGCTTCGGTCTTAGCTCACGGCGGGAGTTGTAAACCGTATTTTCCTCCATAAGGTTGAGGTAGTACATCTGCACAATCTCAATTTCGGGGAGAAGCGCCTGCTTTACCTTCTTAAAAAGCTCAATATTCTTTTCGTCAATAACCTCGTCTGCGTCGGCGGTGTATATGTAGTCCATTTTCGCCTTCCCGAAAACGAAGTTCCGAGCCGCAGCAAAGTCGTCAATCCACTTAAAATCGTATATTTTATCGGTATAGCGGCGGGCAAGCTCCTTTGTGCCGTCGGTAGAGCCTGTATCCGCAATAATAATCTCGTCCGCTATGGGCAGCAGGCTTTCAAGGCAGGCGGCAAGCCGCTTTTCCTCGTTTTTTACTATCATACAAACGCTTATTGTGGGCATTTTTCTCCTCCCGCTATACCTTGCTTCTTGCTGATTTCTTGTTATTTAAGAACGATTGCGTTCCAGCCTTCCCGCTCTCTCTGCTCCGTTACTGTAAAGCCCGCTTCTTTTAGTGCAGTAAGCACTTCGTCGAGCCTTTCGGTTATAATTCCCGAAACTATAAGAGTGCCGTTATCGGCAAGAAATTCTCTGAAAAGTCCGCTCATAGCGATTATAACGTCGGCAACTATATTTGCGGTTATAACGTTATAGCCGTCGCCTATCTTTTCTCTTAAAGCCTCGTCGTCTATAATATTTCCGCAGTAAGCCTTATAGCTGTCCTTACCGAAGCCGTTTTTTTCAACGTTTTCTGCGGCGGTTTTAACTGCGTTTTCAAAAATATCCGCCATAACCGCCTGTTTTGCGCCGAGAAGCAGTCCTGCAATAGAAAGAATACCGCTTCCGCAGCCCAAATCAAGCATGCGGTCGCCATTCTCTATAACGCCCTCTAAAAGCTCCATAACCAGCCGTGTGGTGTGGTGCTGACCTGTGCCGAAGCTTGATGCGGGGTCGATTTCAAGGATTTTCCGCTCGCCTATGTCTTTTACCTCTTCCCATGAAGGCTTTACAACAAGCTTACTGCCCACATTAAAGGGCTTATAGTACTGCTTCCAGTTGTTCGCCCAGTCCTCCTCGCGGACGCTGTCTATTTCAATATCAAGGCTTCCGTAGAAATCGGGATTTTCCGCCCTGAAACCGCTGAGAGCGCCCTTAAGCTCGGTAAGGGTTTCAAGTCCCTGAGCGTTGTCCTGCAAATAAAGGGTAATATGGGTAGGAACGGTTTTAAGCCCCATAAGGCTGTCGTCCACATAGTCCCAGTTTGCGTCCTTGTTTTCAAGAAACTCGTCAAAGTCTGCGCTGTCGTGGATTTCAAAGCCGTTTATTCCAAGCTCCGAAAGGCGGATTATAAGTACCTCTAAAGCTTCTGTTTTTGTGAAAATATCAACCTGCAAAAAATTCATAGTAGCTCCTTATATCAGCAATAATCAGTATTACGACTACTATTATGCACCATTTTCGTAAAAAAAGCAATAGCATAAGCGAAATTCTGCGTAAAACAGCCCTTTTTCCCGTCAAATAACTCAATAATTTTAAAAAGCAGGAGATAATTTAGTAAAAAATTACTATTGAAATAACCTTACAAATTGTTTACAATAGATATATTGACTTATTGGGTTTATATTGAAGAATTGAAGAATTGAAGAAAGGACAGGAACATTTATGAAAATAAAAAGAATAGCTGCGGCGGCTTTAGCTTCCGCCCTTGCGGCAGTCACACTTACCTCGGCTGTCTATGCGGAAACGGCGGCAGAGCTTATGGAAAAGGGAGAAGAGCTTGTGCTTACCCCCGGGGACACAAAGGAGCTTGTTACTGTTGATAAAGGCTTAGCCGTAAGCTTCAACAAGGAGGCTGCCTATACCGGAATGGTAGGCGGCGAGAACAACGGCGAATGGCTTCTCGGCGGCGACTCCACCGATACGGGAATTACAATTGAAAGCTTAAAAAAATACAAGTACATAGAGGTTGACTACGAATACTCCTGCGAAACCGAGGGTGCTGAGCCTGTTGAAGGTGTTATGCTGGGGCTTGCCTTAAAAGTCCGTATCGAGGGAAGAACTGATGATATGGGTAATGCTGTTTACTGCGATTATACTCCCGAAACATGGGTTCCCTACGGTCCTAACGGTGAAAACGGAAAAGGTACATCAACAAATTCCCTTGAAACAATTTTCAGAACTCAGCTTAAAACCGAAGGAACAATCAGTATCCCCGTTGAAGAGCTTATTGCAATCATGGATCCTGACGCTTCCTATATTCTCGGAATAGGCTTCGGTCTTGACAACAAGAACTATGTTTCCGCCGAGGATAAGAAGGGAAGGCAGAAGTACAGCGTAATCTGCAGGGCTATAAGACTTACAAATGAGCAGTCGGAAAACGCTGCTGCCAACTACCTCAACGGCGTTCCCGAGGAAGAGGAGGAAACTCCTGCGGAAACAACAGCTGCCGAAACCACAGCTGCTCCCGAAACAACTCCTGCCGAAACAACAGCGGCAGAAACCACAGCCGCTCCTCAGACAACAGCTGCTCCTGCGGCTGCTCCCGCGCCCGCTGCTTTCGCTCCCAATAATATGAGTCTTATGATAATTCTTATTGTTGCGGTTGTAGTTATTGTAGCTGCGGGGATAGGTATTGTGATTGTTCTTACTAAAAAGAAGAAGTAAAAAATGCAGACTTAAAGCCCGGAAGGATTTGATTTCTTTCGGGCTTAGTTTTTACAGAGGAACAGGGGAGAGGGGGATTTCCGGCGAAATTCCCCGCCTGTTAATGGGGGCTGAAAGCACATTCTTCCTATCTTTTTCAGCAAAATGAAAAGCCGTATCAATAATGATACAGCCTTTGCTTTGGTCGGAGAGTAAGCGGGCGGCTGCCTTCAGGCAGCCGCCCATTTCGCCGCAAAACCCGGAGGGTTTTGCGGCGAAGCGCCCGCCCTGCTAAAGCAGGGCGGGCGGGTTTGCGGCGGCTTCGCCGCCGCAGAAGCGCCGCCGCATTTATGCGGCGGCGCACCTCCTGCGCCCGCTAAAGCGGGCGCACAGCTTGCCGGAAAAGCACTTTTTTTGCGGCAAAAAGGCTGTGCCAATCCGGTACAGCCTTTGCTTTGGTCGGAGCGCAGCGGGCGGCTGCCTTCAGGCAGCCGCCCATTTCGCCGCAAAATCCGGAGGGTTTTGCGGCGAAGCGCCCGCCCTGCTAAAGCAGGGCGGGCGGGTTTGCGGCGGCTTCGCCGCCGCAGAAGCGCCGCCGCATTTATGCGGCGGCGCAGGACTTGCCGGAAAAGCACTTTTTTTGAAAATTCCCCCGATAAGAAAGGCAGACGAGAAGCCGCCGGATGTTAGGAAACCTCAGGACGGCTGGGCTTTGTGCCTGCCGTCCTGAGGTTGACGACGCAGATGGTGGTTTATCGTCTGCCTTTATAGTTCATTCCTGTTCTCCAGCGCCCTTTGCAGCGTCACATCGTCCGCATATTCAAGCGCCGACCCTGCGGGCAGACCGTAGGCAAGGCGGGTCACTTTTATACCCATAGGCTTTATCATACGGCTTATGTAGGATGCCGTAGCTTCTCCCTCAACCGTAGGATTTGTAGCCATAATAACCTCGTCAACCTCTCCCGAAAGCCGCCGCATAAGCTCGGTTATCCGTATGTCGTTTGGTCCTATCCCGTCCATAGGGGATAAAAGCCCGTGAAGAACATGATAAACGCCGTTAAAGCCTCCTGCCCTTTCAAGAGCGGAAACGTCCTTAGGCGCTTCTACAACGCAGATAACTTTGCTGTTTCTCCTGTCGTCCCTGCATATAGAGCAGATTTCCGCCTCGGTGAAGTTCTGGCAGACCTTGCAGCAATGTACGCTTTTTCTTGCCGCCAAAATCTCACGGGAGAACTCCTCAACCTCCTCAACCGGCTGATTTAATATAAAATAAGCCAGCCGCTGGGCGGTTTTCATACCTATTCCGGGGAGCTTTGCGAACTGCTCCGCCGCTGTTACGAGGGGCAGTGAATTATATTCCGCCATTTCTTAGAAAAGTCCGGGGAAGCTTACGCCGCCTGTAACCTGTTCCATTTCCTTTGTGCTTTCCTCTTCAATCTTCTTGAGGACAGCGTTAACGCCTGCAACAATAACGTCCTGAAGGCTCTCAATATCGTCCTTGTCAACAATGTCGGGGTTGATTTTAACGGACTTAAGCTCTCTGCCGCCTGTCATTACAAGCTCAATCATTCCGCCGCCTGCGGTTTCGGTGAACTCGGTCTGCTCAAGTCTTTCCTGAACAGCCTGAATGTCCTCCTGCATCTTCTGGGCCTGTCTTACCATATTGTTCATATTGCCCATGCCCTTGTTCTGGTATCCCTGGGGTAATCTTGCTTTCATAGTTTTAATTCCTTTCGCTTACTATTGTACTTTTATGTCAACTCCCTTGGATTTTGCAAATTCAAGGAAGTCATTGACCTTATTGTTGTTTTTTTCGGCAGTCTTTTTTTCGGGCTTTTTGCCCACAACGGTTACTCTTCTTCCCGTTGCCGCAAGTATAGCCGCCTGAATTTCCTGACGGTATTCGCCGGTTGCGAACTCAACCGCCAGCTCTCCGCCCTCAATCATCACGGTATCGCCGCTGATAGAAGCGGTGGTGTCCTCGATAAGTATCTTGACCGAAAAGGGCATATTTCCCACAATGTCGTTCCACTCCTTAAAGGGAACGAAGCTTCCGC
>JBJERK010000216.1:0-1991 GCA_051882255.1 Ruminiclostridium sp. | reverse complement strand
AAGGGCATATTTCCCACAATGTCGTTCCACTCCTTAAAGGGAACGAAGCTTCCGCTGTCGGCGGTTTTCGGTTCTTCTTTTTCTTTTGGTGCAGGCTGTTCCTGCTCGGGGATTCCGATTTCCTCGGGCGGCTCGGCTTCGAACTGCTCCGGCGGTAATTCCGGGGGATAGTCTTCTTCTGCCTGTACGGGGCTTGGAGCTTCTGCGGTTTCCGTTATCGGTGCTGCTTTTGAAAGACCTTTTTCTTCGGGTGCAGTCTGCGAAGCGGCGGGCTTTTGCGTTACCGTCTGAAATTCTCCGCTTTTAAGCCTTGCAAGGGCTTCATTAAGCTGCTTTTCAAGGCTGTCTATCCGTATCGAAAGCGCCTTTTCTCCTGTATCAAGCTTTGGGGTACAAAGGCGGATAAGGCACATTTCAAAGGAAAGCGCCGGGTTTCTGACTCTGCCCATAGAAGAAAGGGTATCGCTTAAAATAGAGATACAGCGCATTATTTCTTCAAGGGTATAAATGCCGCAAAGGCTCTTAAGCTGGTCGAGTTCTTCTCCTGCCGCCTTTATAATGCTGCTGTCTGCTCCTGCCTTTAAAAGCATAAGGCTTCTGTAATAGCCGATAAGCTCCTCTGCAAGCCTTGCAGGCTCCTTGGAGCGCTGAACAAGGGAGTCAAGGATATTAAGCGCAGCCGCGCTGTCCCGTTCGTTTATCTTTTCCGCAAGGGAGTAAAGGTACTCGCTTCCCGAAATTCCCGCACATTCCCTTACTGTATCGCAAGTAACCTCTCTGCTTACGGAAAGGCACTGGTCGAGTAGAGAAAGAGCGTCTCTCATTCCGCCGTCGGAGATTTTTGAAATCAGAAAGGCGGCGTCCTCGGTTACTGCGGCGTTTTCCCTTTCAGCTACCTGCATAAGCCGCTTCCTGCTGTCGTTTATGTCAATTCGTCTGAACTCAAAGCGCTGACAGCGGGAGAGGATTGTTGCAGGAACCTTGTGTATTTCCGTTGTTGCAAAAATGAATACAACGTGGGCGGGAGGCTCTTCGATAAGCTTTAACAGGGCGTTGAACGCCGAGTTTGAAAGCATGTGCACCTCGTCGATTATATAAACTCTGTACTTGCAGGAAATAGGAGCGTAAACCGCCTCGTCCTTTAAGGCTCTTACGTTGTCAACGCCGTTATTTGAAGCTGCGTCTATCTCGGTAACGTCGGGGCAGCCCTCCTCAATGCTTTTGCAGTTCTCACATTCAAGGCAGGGGTTTCCGTCCTTTGGGTGCAGGCAGTTAACCGCCTTTGCAAGTATCTTTGCACAGGTGGTTTTTCCTGTACCCCGTGAGCCTGTAAAAAGGTAGGCGTGGGCGGTCTGACCGTTTTTAAGCTGGTTTTTAAGGGTGGTGGTAATATGCTCCTGAGAAACCACGTCGTCGAAAACCTGTGGTCTGTACTTACGGTACAGCGCAAGATACATTTTACCTCACTCCTTTTCTTTACATTCAAAAAGCCCTTGAGTATGAACACAGGCTTGCCGCGCACAAGCCGAAATTTGCTTAATGCTGCTCGGTTCCCCGCCTGACATGGTTCGCAACACGACCTTGCACGGGGTCTGTGTTCATATTCAAGGGCTTATATTCTATTATATACGATTTCTTCTGAAAAATCAAGACTTTTCTTATAAATTTCATCTATTACTGTGAAAGCCAGAGCTTTATAAGCTCAAACTCCGTGCTTTCCGCTCCCTCGCTTGCTCCGCAAGCCAGCGCAAGCCGCCCTACCTCGTACTGCCCGAGCCTCGCACCGCCGAGACAGGGCGTTGTAATAACAACCCTTGTGCGACTGCAAAGCTCCTTTACCGCACGAAAAATATCCTCATTATGCGGCAGTCCTCCCGCCCCGTAGGTCTCGATAACTACCCCGCAGCAGTCCTTACCCGCCGTAAAAGCTTCTGCACCCGAAAAGGGAGTAAGCTTAATAACCTTCGGGAAAGGCTTAGTCTTTCCGGGGA
>JBJERK010000215.1:0-2757 GCA_051882255.1 Ruminiclostridium sp. | reverse complement strand
CCCGTTAAGCCAGCCCGCCGAATTCCGCGCAAGAAGCTCCTTATCGATACTGCGGCTCAGTCCTACAATTCTGTCCTTTGGGTATCCCGCTATTTCGGCACAGCCAAGAGTAGCGCCACGGGGATTAATAATGTAGCAGAGGTTATCCTCCTTCATTCCGCTCAGCAGTTCGAGGGTAACAACGCTGTCCTTTCCGCCGCCCACGGGAATCAGAGCGCCCTTTCTTTCGCCTTCGAAGCAGTCCGTAAAAGTTTCCTTTTTACTGCTTACGGGTCTTATTTCCATAAAGCTGTCAATGTCGGTTTCAATCCCGTTGCGGTAGAAAAACTCCCCAAGTCCGTTGAAATAAAGCTTTTTCCACCACTTTATCTGCCTCTCGTCAAGCCAGCCGCATTTTACGCTGACAACAGGCGGGCAGGCGCATTTCCAGTAGCTTACAAGCTCCGCCATGCCGATAGAAAAAACTATGTATTCAATAAGCTTGTTGTGGAGCAGTGCTTTATCAAAGCAGCCGTTCCACTTCCAGCCAGGGTTGAAATGATATTCGCCTATTGAGAAATGAAAGGAAAATTCGGTATCGTCTATTTTATATTCGTGGTAAATAAATTCGCCGTAGGTCTTGCGAAGTTCGCTGAATTTGTCCATTGTATGGTCTCCTTGTAAAAGTATAATTCAATTATAACTCAAAACCGCAGAAAAATAAAGCCCCTTTTTCAAGTTTAAAGAGGCTTTTTTCAGTTTTCTGATACTTATTTGTCGATTAATAAAATCCCCCGTCAACGCCAAGCACCTGCCCGCAGGAAAACTCGCTGCTTTCAAAGAATCTTGCCGCAAGAGCAACGTCCTTCGGCGTTCCGATTTTGCAAAGGGGAGTAGCGTCGATAAGTTCGCCCATTTCCTCCTTTGAAAAGCAGGCGTTCATCTCGCTTTCAATTACTCCCGGGGCAATACAGTTCACCCGTATTCCCGAAGGTCCAAGCTCCTTTGCAAGCGCCTTTGTAAGCCCTATCAGTCCTGCCTTTGCGGCGGAATAATGGGTTTCGCAGGAAGCGCCGTGAACGCCCCAGACAGAGGAAATATTGATTATCGAGCCGCTTTTGCGCCGTATCATCGAGGGAACAACGGCTCTTGTGAGATAAAATGCACCCGAAAGGTTAACGGCAAGCATTTTCTCCCAGTCCTCGTCGGTAATATCGGTAAAAAGCTTAATCTGGGAAATTCCCGCATTGTTTATAAGCAGGGAACAGCTGTCCAGAAAAGGGGAGAGGGCGGCGATTTCAGCAGGCTTTGACAGGTCGCACTTTACTGCCTCTGCACCGTATTCCTTTGCTATTTCTTCCGCCCTGTCCTTATGGTTGCAGTAGGTAAAAACCACGCTGTAATCCTTAGAAAACTCGGCTACAAGAGCTTTTCCTATCGCTCCGCTTCCGCCTGTGATGATTGCAGTTTTCATATTACTTTACCGTAATTCCGTTCTTGTCGGTGGAAAGAGTGATTTCCGTGGGCGGGGTGTTCTCGCTTTCAATGATGAGGTTTGCGATTTTGTCCTCAACTTCCTCACGGATAACCTTTCTTATATCACGGCCGCCGTACTTACCGCCATGGGCTTTCTCCGCAATATATTTGTATGCATTAGCTCTGATTTTAAGGGTAATTCCGTTTTCAGCCAGTGCTTCCGTAGTTTCGGAAAGCATAAGTTTTGCAATATCGGCATAGTTCTCAACGGTAAGGGGAGAGAATACAACAACCTCGTCAACTCTACCCAAAAACTCAGGTCTTAGGAAGTCTCTCAGCGCCTTCATAGCCTTTTCCTTTGACATATCGCTTACTGTCTTTCCGAAGCCCATTCCCGTTGTACCGTCGGCTGAGCCTGCATTTGAGGTCATACAGATGATTGTATTCTCAAAGTTTACCGCTCTTCCGTGGGAGTCGTTCACCTTACCCTCGTCAAGAATTTGCAGAAGAATATTCATAACGTCCGGGTGCGCCTTTTCGATTTCGTCAAAAAGAATAACGGAGTAGGGGCGGCGGCGAACCTTTTCGGTAAGCTGTCCTGCGTCGTCAAAGCCCACATATCCGGGAGGCGAGCCGATGATTTTTGAAACGCTGTGCTTTTCCATATATTCCGACATATCAAGGCGGATAAGTGGCTCAACACCGCTGAAAAGCTCCTCGGCAAGTACCTTTACAAGCTGGGTTTTTCCAACGCCCGTAGGTCCTACGAAAATGAAGGAGGCGGGTCTGCGCTTTGTGGTAAGCTGAACTCTTGTTCTTTTTATTGCAGCAGCAACCTTTTCGCATGCCTCGTCCTGCCCGATAATCTTCTGCTTCAGTATATTTTCAAGCTTAGCTATCTTTTTGAACTCGGTTTCCATTATCTTCTGTGCAGGAATACCCGTCCACATTTCGATAACTGTAGAAAGGTCTGCGGCGGTAAGGTGCGCCTTTTCAACGAGGGGTTCAAGCCTTTTCAGCTCCTCGTCGTTCTTGGCTTTTTCCGTCTTTATCTCAGCCAGCTTTTCGTAGTCGATAGACTCTGTATTCTCCATAAGCTCGGTTTCCGCTCTTTCAAGCTCCTTTGCCTTCTGGGTACATTTCTCAAAGGCGGTAAGGTCCTCATTCTTTATGCTTGCACAAGCGGAAGCCTCGTCCAGCAGGTCGATTGCCTTGTCGGGGAGATAGCGGTCGGTTATATATCTTTCCGAAAGGGTTACGCAGGGGCGCAGCAAGGAATCGTCAATCTTTATCTTGTGGTGA
>JBJERK010000214.1:0-2764 GCA_051882255.1 Ruminiclostridium sp. | reverse complement strand
CGACTTTGTCATTTTCCAACGAAGTAAAACAGGAGCTTTGCCGTGCTGATATTTCCAGCGCCACACGGGAAGCCTTTACATACGGTCTGCTTTACGGATTTCGCAGTAAAAAGCCCGTTCTGCTTACCGACAGCGAGTGTGTGGCGGACTGCTTCAGAAATATTCTGCCGCCGAAAAGCGTAGTTATAAAAACTCCC
Source organism: Ruminiclostridium sp. (assembly GCA_051882255.1). Classification (GTDB taxonomy): domain Bacteria; phylum Bacillota; class Clostridia; order Oscillospirales; family Ruminococcaceae; genus Ruminiclostridium_E. The sequence continues at coordinate 2,567 of JBJERK010000214.1, read as the reverse complement.
CGTGAAAGAGGGGGGAAGTCATTTTCCGTTGAGATATTAAACCGTGAACTGCCGGAAAAGTACTTTTTTTACAGTGCAGAAATAAATACTTCGGTAGTAAACGGAAACGATATTATTGCAGGAGCATTTCTGCGGGGGATTTTCCTTTCCTGCGGAAGTGTTTCGGTGCAGAAAGCGGGCTATCACCTTGAGCTTTCCCCGGGAAGCCTTGAAAAGTGCGAAAATCTGCACCGACTGATAAACGAGCAGGGAATGAGAATAGAAATGTCCAGCCGCAAAAGCGCCTATTTCCTGTACAGCAAGGACAGCGAGAACATTTCCGATTTTCTTACCTTTATCGGCGCTATGCAAAGCTCAATGGAAATAATGAACATAAAGATAATAAAGGAAGTAAGAAGCAATATCAACCGTCAGGTAAACTGCGAGGCGGCGAATATCGAAAAAACCGCCTCCGCTTCCGCAAAGCAGATAATGGACATACGGACGATTCAGGAAAAAACGGGGCTTGAAGCCCTGCCCGAGGAGCTAAGGGAAATTGCGCTGCTGCGGCTTGAAAATCCGGACGTTTCATTAAGCGGGCTTGGAAAGCTGCTAAGCGAGCCTATAAGCCGAAGCGGAGTAAACCACAGGCTTGCCCGTATTTCTAAGCTTGCGGAGGAACTGCGAAAGGAAAAGTAATGGATTTTGTGCATCTCCATGTTCATACCGAGTACAGCCTCTTGGACGGCGCATGCCGTATAAAGGGGCTTGTTTCCCGTGTAAAGGAAATCGGTCAGAAGGCAGTCGCTATCACCGACCACGGGGTTATGTACGGCTGCGTGGATTTCTGGAACGAGTGCGTTGAAAACGGGATAAAGCCCATAATCGGCTGCGAGGTTTACGTTGCGCCCCGAAGCCGCTTTGATAAGCAGACAAAGGAGGATTTGTCCCCCTATCACCTTATTCTTCTCTGCCGCAATAACGAGGGCTACAAGAATCTTGTGAAGCTGGTGTCAGCCGCAAGTATCGAGGGCTTTTATAACCGTCCCCGCTGCGACCTTGAGCTTTTGAAAAAATATCACGAAGGTCTTATCTGCCTTTCCGCCTGCCTTGCCGGGGAAATTCCCAGAAAGCTGCTGAACGGGGATTTCGGTGGTGCAAAGGAAACCGCTCTGCGCTACCGTGATATTTTCGGAGAGGACAGCTACTACCTTGAGGTGCAGAACCACGGTATCGAGGAGCAGCAGAGAATACTGCCCCTTTTATACAAGCTTTCAGAAGAAACTGGAATACCCCTTGCCGCCACCAACGACGCCCATTATCTTACAAAGGACGACAGTGAAATGCAGCGGATTTTAACCTGCATTTCAACTGGCAAAACCCTTGACAGCCCCGATTCCTTAAGCTTTCCCACAAACGAGTTCTATATAAAGACAGCCGAAGAAATGTCTGCGCTTTTTCCTGCCTCAGCAATTGAAAATACCGTAAAAATAGCTGAGCAGTGCGATGTTACCTTTGAGTTCGGAGTAACAAAGCTTCCATATTTTCATGTTGAGGGCACAGATGACAATGCCGCTTATTTCCGCAGTCAGGTTATAAAGGGACTTAAGCAGCGCTACGGGGAAGACCTGCCCGAAAACGTAACCGAACGGGCAGAACACGAGATGAAAATTATCGAGAAAATGGGCTATGTTGACTATTTTCTGATAGTTGCGGATTTTATCGCCTTTGCCCGCTCAAAAAATATACCGGTAGGTCCCGGAAGAGGCTCCGGTGTGGGCAGTATCTGCGCCTACGCTCTTAGGATTACTTCAATCGACCCTATTGCCTGCAACCTGCTTTTCGAGCGTTTTTTAAACCCCGAAAGAGTGAGTATGCCCGACTTTGACGTGGATTTCTGCTATATCCGCCGACAGGAGGTTATCGACTACGTTTCCGCTAAGTACGGCAGCGACCATGTGGCTCAGATTATAACCTTCGGTACTCTTGCCGCAAAGGCGGCGGTAAGGGACGTGGGCAGAGTAATGGGAATACCCTACGCAAAAACCGATGCAATTTCAAAAATGATACCCTTCGGGGTTAACGTTACCTTAAAGGGTGCAATTGCCGAAAATAAGGAGCTTCGGGATTATATCGACTCAGACCCTCTGCTTCAGCGGCTTATAAAGAACGCCCTTAAGCTTGAGGGAATGCCCCGTCATTCCTCAATGCATGCGGCGGGAGTTGTTATTACAAGAGAGCCTGTTACCGAATATGCGCCGCTGCAGAAAAACGATAATTTTATGGTAACCCAGTACACCGCAGGCATTTTAGAGCGGCTGGGACTGCTGAAAATGGACTTTTTGGGGCTTCGGTATCTTACGGTTATTGACGACTGCGTAAAGCTTGTAAAGAAAAACAATCCCGATTTCGACCTGTCCCGTATTCCCGAGGACGACAAGGCGGTTTTTGATATGCTTTCCGCAGGAGAAACCGAGGGCGTTTTCCAGTTTGAAAGCGAGGGAATGACCAGCGTTCTTATGCGCCTTAAGCCCACCTCCGTTGAGGATATGACTGCGACCATTTCCCTTTACCGCCCCGGACCTATG
>JBJERK010000213.1:0-2769 GCA_051882255.1 Ruminiclostridium sp. | reverse complement strand
TATGCAGGCTGGCTGGATCGCTGCTCGGGAGAGTTTAAGCTCTTCGACGAAATTATTTCTTCGGTATCCGACTCGGCTATCAAGAAGTACGAAAGACTCAGCGAAACACAGTTCCGCTCCACCTTTGATAACGGTACTGTAATAAGCGTTAATACTGAAACCGACGAGATTGAGTTTAACGGCAAGGCCTACAAGCTCGCGGATTACGGATTGGGGGTTAGTGAATAATGAGCGATTTTGAATTGGAAAAGAACGGCGAAACAGCTGAAAACACAGAAGAAATCGCACAGGCAGCAGCTCTCACCGAGGAAACGATACAGTTATTGCCGGAGGAAAATGAAGCTCCCGAAGCCCCCGAAGCTCCTTCAGCAGAGGAAGTACCGGAAGCTCCTGCACCCAGAAAGGCAGCAGCTCACATGACAGCCTCCGCAGCTGCCCTTAACGCAGAGGGCGAGGTTGACATCCGCCGCAGAAAGCCCAGAGAGGAAAAGAAGATTAAGCAGTCAAGAATTTCCTACGAAAAGAAAAAGGGACTTTACGGCTACGGCTTTATAGCTCTCTGGTTCGTTGGCGTAATCTATATGTTCATTATCCCGCTGGCGCAGTCCCTCTGGTTTTCTTTGTGCAAGACCGAGCTGGTCAGCGAAGCAGATAAGATTGCAGCCTATGGAATGAGCGGCCCCGGAATTTATACCGAGTGGAACGATTTCGGCAACTATCAGTGGGCATTCACAATCAACCCCGACTACCCCAAGAACCTTGCAGAATCCCTTACGCAGACAGCTTACACAGTACCGCTGGTACTTGTATTCTCCCTGTTCGTTGCACTTCTGCTTAACGACAAGTTCAAGGGCAGAACCTTAGCGAGAGCGGTATTCTTCCTGCCGGTACTTATAGCGACGGGACCTGTACTCGGAGTTATCAACGGCGATATGCTGTCCCAGGGTATTTCCGACGCCTCTCAGTTCAGCGCCCTGTTCAAAACGGACTTCGTTGAAGACTTCCTGCAATTCATGGGACTGAACAACATAAACCAGCAATTTGCGGATATGGTTTCGGAAGTAACAAGCTCAATTCTTAACCTTATCTGGGATTCCGGTATTCAGATTCTTATATTTATTTCAGCACTTCAGCAGATACCCACCTCCGCAAAGGAAGCGGCTTCTATGGAGGGCGCTACGGGCTGGGAATTCTTCTGGAAGATAACCTTCCCCACAATCTCCCCTATGATTTTCGCAAACCTTATCTACACAATCATCGACGCCTTTGTAAAGTCTGATAACCCTGTAATGAAGCAGGTTATGCAGAACATAAAGGTATGGGAGTACGGTAATGCGTCAGCAATGGCGTGGGCTTACTTCGCAATAGTTGCAGTAATCCTCGGAATTATTTCCGCAATAATTTCTAAGTTTATTTTCTATCAGGTAGATTAATTAAGGAGGAACTTCAGTGGATAACAACGAATTTGAAAAAGAAGTTGTATCAGGCACGGAGGTTACTTCCGAAACACCCGATACAGCAGTAAATGAAACAAAAGCGGCAGCAGAAGTTATGGCGGCTGAAACAAAGCCAGAGGAACCTGCAAAGCCCCAAAAGAAAAAATCAGCAAGACAGCTCAAAAAGGAAGAAAAGGAGCGCCTTAAGAAATACCATGTTGGCAGCTGGGAGATTATCACCCACTACCGCGGCTACAACGAGGCAGAGAAGAAGCACTACCGCTACATTCTCGGCAGACGAGTTTCCGAAAAGGTATGGCCTATATTCCGTTTTCTTATCATTTTCGGTCTTGCATTCGTAGTCGTTTACCCGATTCTTTATATGATTTCCTGTGCAATAAGGCCTCAGTCGGAAATGGCGGACCCCTCAATTATGTGGATTCCGAAGACATTTACCCTCGACAACCTTAAGGAAACCTGGATGGCTATTGACTATCCTAAGCTTGTATGGGATACGGTAAGCGTAAACGTAGTCTGCTCACTGATACAGGTTGTAACCTGTGCGATTGCGGGCTACGGCTTCGCAAGATTCAAGTTCAAGGGCAAGGGACTTCTTTTCGGTATAGTAATTATGCAGATTATCGTCCCCACACAGGTTATTCTGATTCCGCAGTTCATGCAGTTCAGATACTTCGACCCCTTCGGACTTGCAAGCCTTATCACAGGCGAGCCCCTTAATCTTGCAGACTCGCCTATGGCGCTTTACTTACAGGCGTTCTTCTGCAACGGTATCCGTTCAGGTCTGTTTATCCTCCTGTTCAGACAGTTCTTCAGAGGACTGCCTAAGGAGCTTGAAGACGCAGCATACCTTGACGGCTGCGGACCCTTCGAGACTTTTGTTAAGATTATGGTGCCCAACGCAAGCAACTCCTTCCTTACCGTATTTATCTTCTCGGTTGTATGGTACTGGAACGACTCCTACGTTTCGGGAATGTTCTTCTCAAAGTCCAACACAATTGCTCTTCAGGTAAGCAACCTGTTCAACACAATCTCCGCCTACTACAACAACGGTACGCCTACCGGCGTAGCTTCAGACTGGCTCGTATGGATAGAAGCAGGCTGTCTGCTCTCAATCCTCCCCATTCTCATCATGTACATCTTCTTACAGAAAAACTTCGTAGAAGGTGTAGAACGCTCCGGTATCGTAGGCTAATAAGATAACCAAAAACACGCAGCTCCGGCTGCGTGTTTTTTTGTGCAGAGATGGGGAGAGATTGCGAGAGAAAAGAGAAATAGAGATAAAAGATTTTCAGCCCTTTTGTAAGAAGGGACC
>JBJERK010000212.1:9736-11277 GCA_051882255.1 Ruminiclostridium sp. | reverse complement strand
TTTGCATACTGCTCCTAAATTCAAAGGGTTTCGGCGCAGAAAACTACGTTCCCTCCTCCGACAATGTTGTTTTTGCTTCGGTAAGCTTTTCCCAGGAGAATAACGCCTACGGAACAATGAAGCTTTACAATACCGAAGATATTATAAAGTTCCATAAGGATTACTTAGAGGACAGAACTCTTTACCGTGCGGAAAAGCCTTATGCAAACAACAATTACTTCTCGGTAAGATACCTGCTTAAAAACGGGGATATTGTAAGAAGAACCTACAGCGACATTGACGGGGCGTACATAGACGATATTGCAAGGCTCTGTCTTGCAAGCGGCGGCTTCAGAAATCAGTACGAGCCTTTGGGCGAGGTTTCCGATGTTGCGTCAATAAACTACTTTGCTCCCGACGGAGAAACGGAAATGTCGGCGTCGGAAAGGAAAGCGGATATTCCCGCCGATAAGCTTTTTGAAGCTTTAGCAGCAGACGCAGAGAATGTTACCTTTGAGCAGCTTTATACCTACCCCTATCAGATGAATGCGTCCACCAGAAGATATATAAACGTTGAGTGGAAGAACGCAGTATATAATAATGACAGCCTTGAAGAATACGGCATAAGCGGCTTGTACAACGAGTATTATGAAATATATCCTTTCTTTGAGAACACAATAAAGCTGTTCTCCGATTACGGAATAGAGCTATTCTACAGCAGGGATATAAACTGCGAAAGGGCTATTATTATTAAGTCGGAAAGCGATTACTTCAAAAACTACTGGTACACATATATGGACAGCTACGAGGACGGCGACGGACGTATTTATACCGACAATATCCATATCGCCGACATAGACTCGCAGGAATTCAAGGAGCTTGTGACAAAATCCAACGATACCGTTTACTACGGAACGGAGGGTGAGGAGGTTTACTGCGTGGCTGAGCTTTATTACAACGAAGCAGATAAAGATTGGTACACCTGGAACATTGGAATGGTTGCTCCCGAATATCTTGAAAAGGCAAAGCAGTATTTTGACAGCACTCCCACCGCTGACCCTGAATTTGTTATTGAGGTTTTCAATATTGAGAATGTTGATGAAAACGGATATATAGGTTATGAAAACCGATAAATAAAGCGCATATTCCTCCTGCCTGTTTCACATAATAGACAGAGAGGTGAGCGAAATGGATTTACTTATGGTTGTTGGGACATCTGTCGCAAGCGTTGTTACCCTGTTTATCCTTACTAAGCTTATGGGCAACAAGCAGATTTCCCAGATGAGTATGTTCGACTACATTATCGGTATTTCAATCGGCTCAATTGCGGCGGAATTTGCTACCGAGCTTGAAAATCCGGAAAGAACGCTGCTGGCGATGATAATTTATGCGGTCATAGCATTAGCAGTTTCCGTATTTACGGGAAAATCGCCCCGCCTTAGAAAAATCGTCAACGGAAAGCCCCTTATTCTTTTTGACAAGGGCAAGCTGTACCGGAAGAATTTCAAAAAGGCAAGGCTTGATTTAAGCGATTTTCTTACCCACTGCCGCAATCAGGGCTA
>JBJERK010000212.1:0-9636 GCA_051882255.1 Ruminiclostridium sp. | reverse complement strand
AAAAGGCAAGGCTTGATTTAAGCGATTTTCTTACCCACTGCCGCAATCAGGGCTACTTCGATTTATCGCAGATACAGACCGCTATTTTTGAATACAACGGCTCTGTAAGTATACTGCCGGCAGAAGCCAACAGACCGCTTGAACCCTCGGATATGAATATGCAGCCAAAGCAGCAGGAAATCCTTGTGAACGTTATCCTTGACGGGAACATAAACGGGGAAAACTTAAAGCTAACGGGAAACAACAGAACGTGGCTCACAAAAGAGCTGCACCTTCAAGGCTACCACAGCGAGAAGGAAATCTATTTAGGGTCGGTAAATACTGCCGATAACTCGCTTTTGCTTTATCCGATTGAGGTTAAGGATAAGGACATAGACCCATTTGAATAGCGCAAAGCTCCCTTTCGTAAGATTGGGAGCTTTTTCTATTGACAACAGCGGCAGAAAATGATATAATACTGTCAATAAAAGTTACCCCGACAGAAAGATACGTTCTGACTGAAAGGCTGCTGCAAATAAATATTAAACAGTATTTTTTGCCGTGCCTCTCTGCGCTTTTGAGGGGCACGGCTTTTTGATTGGAAAGGTGTGGTTATTATAGAAAATAAGGAAACAAGAGTTGCGGTTATGGGGATTATCGTTGAGGATACCGACTCCGCAGAGGCGCTTAACTCCGTCCTTCACGAGTACGCCCCCTACATTATCGGGCGAATGGGCGTTCCCTACCGCAAGAAGAACATAAGTATCGTAAGCATAGCCCTTGACGCTCCCCAGGACACTATTTCAGCGGTTTCGGGAAAAATCGGGCGGCTTAAGGGTGTAAGCGTCAAAACCGCCTACTCGAATGTGGTGTCAAATGGATAAGAGAGTAAAGAAACTTATTGAGCAGTTGGAGCAGACCCATTCCCTCACAAATGAGGAATACAGGTACCTGCTGGACAACCGTGAGGAAAGCGCCGCTTCCCTGCTCGCCGAAAAAGCCCGTGCAGTACGGGAGCAGCACTACGATAAGGCGGTTTACATCCGTGGACTGATTGAGGTCAGCAACATCTGTAAAAATAACTGCCTCTACTGCGGAATACGGGGAGCAAACAGCGATTGCGACCGCTATCGGCTTACAGCAGAGGAGATAATTTCCTGCGCCGACGAGGGGTACAGGCTGGGCTTTCGCACCTTTGTTTTACAGGGCGGCGAGGACGGAGTTTTTACCGATGATTTTCTCTGCGGAGTTATCGGAAAAATCAAGGAAAAGCACCCGGACTGCGCTATAACGCTATCTCTCGGGGAGCGCAGCTTTGACAGCTACAAGCGGCTTTACGACTGCGGAGCAGACCGCTATCTTCTGCGGCATGAAACCGCTGACAAGGCGCATTACGAAAAGCTGCATCCTAAGGAAATGTCCTTTGATAACCGCATGGAATGTCTTTACAACCTGAAAAAAATCGGCTATCAAACGGGCTGCGGCTTTATGGTCGGCTCGCCCTATCAGACAAATGAACTGCTGGCAAAGGATTTGAAATTTATCGAGGAATTTGCCCCGGATATGTGCGGAATAGGACCCTTTATCCCCCACCCGAAAACCCCATTTGCTGATTTTCCTGCGGGAAGCGCAGAGGTTACCTGCTACCTTCTGTCAATAATACGGCTCATTCACCCGAAAATACTGCTGCCTGCAACAACGGCTCTCGGAACAATTGCTCACGACGGACGTGAGAAAGGGCTTTTAAGCGGAGCAAACGTGGTTATGCCTAATCTTTCTCCTGCTGCAGTCCGCAAGAAGTACGAGCTTTATGCGGATAAGATATGCACAGGCGAAGAGGCTGCCCAGTGTATCGGCTGTCTTTCAGGGCGGGTAAAATCAACAGGCTATGAAATCGTCACCGACAGAGGCGACGTGAAGAAATGATACTGCAATAAAAAACATAAAAGGAAAGGACAAAATATAATGGCAATCTACGACCCCAAATCACTTAAGGCGGAGGAATTTATCAACGACGCCGAAATTTTAGACACAATCGCTTACGCAGAAGCAAACAAGCACAACGAGGAGCTTATCGACAGTATTCTTGAAAAAGCCCGTCCTCAGAAAACTGCAACAGGCTGCGTATGCAAGGGACTTACACACAGAGAGGCTTCGGTTCTGCTTGCCTGCGATATTCCGGAGAAAAATCAGCGGATTTACGAAATTGCAAAGGAGATAAAGCTCGCCTTCTACGGCAACAGAATAGTTATGTTCGCACCCCTTTATCTCTCAAACTACTGCGTAAACGGCTGCGTTTACTGCCCATATCACATGAAGAACAAGCATATTGCCCGCAAAAAGCTTACGCAAGAAGAGGTCAAGGCGGAGGTTATCGCTTTGCAGGATATGGGTCACAAGCGGCTTGCAATCGAGGCTGGCGAAGACCCTGTAAACAATCCTATCGAGTACATTCTGGAATGTATCAAGACAATTTACAGCATTAACCACAAGAACGGCGCAATCCGCCGAGTTAACGTAAATATCGCCGCTACCACCGTTGAAAACTACCGCAAGCTTAAGGACGCAGCAATCGGTACATATATCCTGTTCCAGGAAACCTACCACAAGGACAGCTACTTAAAGCTTCACCCCACAGGTCCGAAGCACGACTACGCATACCACACCGAGGCTATGGACAGAGCTATGGAGGGCGGAATTGACGACGTAGGTCTTGGCGTTCTGTTTGGTCTTGAGCTTTACAAGTATGAGTTTGCAGGACTTCTTATGCACGCCGAGCATCTTGAAGCAGTTCACGGCGTAGGACCCCACACAATCAGCGTTCCCCGTGTAAAGAGGGCGGACGATATTGACCCGGACGTTTTCGACAACTCAATTTCAGACGAAATGTTTGAAAAGATTGTTGCCTGCATTCGCCTTGCTGTTCCCTACACAGGCATGATTATCTCCACAAGAGAGTCGGAGCAGGTAAGAGGAAAGGTGCTTGACATGGGTATTTCCCAGATAAGCGGCGCTTCCCGTACATCTGTAGGCGGCTATACCGAGGCGGAGCGCCCCCACGACTCGGAGCAGTTCGACGTATCCGACCAGAGAACTCTTGACGAGGTAGTAAAGTGGCTTATGGACTGCGGACATATTCCCTCCTTCTGCACAGCCTGCTACCGCGAGGGAAGAACGGGCGACCGCTTTATGGCGCTTTGCAAGAACGGACAGATTTTGAACTGCTGCCACCCAAATGCGCTTATGACCCTTACCGAATATCTTGTTGACTACGCTTCCGAGGAAACGAAGAAGACGGGCTTCAAGCTTATTGAGGAAGAGCTTAAGAAAATTCCTACCGAAAAGGTAAGAAATATAGCGGCACAGCATATTGAGGATATAAAGAACTCAAACAGCAGGGATTTCCGCTTTTAATTGATTCTTTGTGTGCAGGAGTGCTTCAAAGGATTAATGATTGATAGAACAAAGGAACAAACGGACAAAAGAAAAGGAGGCTGCAATTATGGGACTTAACGACACCGTATCCGCAGACAGAGTACACATCGGCTTTTTCGGGCTTCGCAACGCAGGAAAATCCAGCGTTGTGAACGCTGTTACAGGGCAGGAGCTTTCCCTCGTTTCAGACGTTAAGGGAACAACCACCGACCCTGTTAAAAAGGCTATGGAGCTTTTACCGCTGGGACCTGTGGTAATTATCGACACACCCGGTATTGACGACGTGGGACAGTTAGGAGAAATGCGGGTAAAGAAGGCAAGGCAGGTACTTAACTACACGGATATTGCGGTTCTTGTAACAGAAGCGGAGGGTGAGCTTACTCCCGCAGAAAAGGAGCTTATCGCCCTTTTTACGGATAAGAACATTCCCTATATCGTAGCCCGCAACAAATCCGACCTGCACGAAGACCTGCCCCAAAAGGAAAATACGGTTTATGTCAGCGCAAAGACGGGAGCAGGAATTTACGAGCTGAAAGAGGCTATCGGCGCATTGGCGGGCAAGGAGGATAACAGCAGGCGGATTGTGGCTGACCTGCTGTCGGAAAACGACCTTGTGGTGCTGGTTGTGCCGATTGATAAGGCTGCGCCAAAGGGACGGCTTATCCTGCCCCAGCAGCAGACTATCCGTGACATTCTTGAAGCGGGGGCGGTTTCCGTTGTTGTCCGTGACACGGAGCTTCCCGAAGCCCTTGCTTCCCTCGGCAAAAAGCCGAAAATGGTTATTACCGACTCGCAGGCATTTGGCAAGGTTTCAAAGGACGTTCCCGAGGACATTCTCCTTACCTCATTTTCCATACTTTTTGCCCGCTACAAAGGCGGTCTTATCAATGCGGTAAAGGGCGCTGCGGCGCTGGACAGGCTTAAGGACGGGGACAAGGTGCTTATCTCCGAGGGCTGCACTCATCACCGCCAGTGCGGCGACATCGGCACTCAGAAGCTGCCAGCATGGATAAACAAGCATACGGGAAAGCAGCTTAGCTACGACTTTACTTCCGGCACTCAGTTCCCCGAGGATTTGTCGGAATATGCGCTGGTGGTGCACTGCGGCGGCTGTATGCTGAACGAGCGGGAAATGAAATACCGCGTAAAGCAGTCCCTTGACAGCGGCACACCCATTACCAACTACGGCACGGCGATTGCACACATGAACGGGATACTCAAAAGGAGCTTAATGCCTTTTCCTGAGGCGCTGAAGGCTCTGGAGGAATAAGATTACGGGCGCAGTTTTCAATGAAAACTGCGCCCGTAATTGTTTGCTTAAGCGCAACAGTAAAGCCGCACAATGATTGTGCGGCTTTAAAACGAGAGCTTACGCTCTCAGACTTTTATAATAGTTGATTATCTCGTACCTGCACTTTAAGGCAAGCTCGTAAACCTCGGGCGAGAAGGCGCCCTTGTCGAACTTCATTTCCTTCATAACGAAATCAAACTGAATATCGTTATAGTCGGAGCGCTTGCTGAACAGCCTGTCAAAACGGATAGCAAAGCTGCACACAAGGCTGTGAATGGAGTTGTCGCTTCCCTTCAGACCGTGTGGGAAGCCCTTTCCGTCATATCTTTCGTGGTGGTGCATGCAGATGTCAGAGCAGATTCTTATGAAGTATTTGCAGTAGCTGGACTCGTTAAGGCAGATTATCTTCGCCCCCGCTACAGTATGACTTTCGTATATATCCCTGTCCGCTTCGGAGGTTTCGTGGTTCATATAGCATCTTGCAGGCACGCTCATCAGACCGATATTGTAGAAATAAGCCGCTTTGCTCATTATCTTAAGATCAAGTATATCCAGCTCGGACTTATGGTTAAGACCGTACTCTATAAGCAGGATTTCTGTAAGCTTGGAAACACGGCTGCAATGAGCGGAGTCAAGACCTGCGTTTTTAAGGAACAGGTCGTAAAGACCCGTAAGCTTTGAGATATAGCTGTCGGTAGCGTAGGTTTCCGTTCCCACAAAATAGCTTTCATCTACTGTTTTTTCAGGCTCGTTATCAGTTTCCGCACCGAAAATCCTGCCGATTTTGTCAAGAACCGTCTGGGCGTCAAAGGGCTTACTGATAAAGTCGGATATTTCGTACTGGGAAGCCCGCTTTACGTTTGCGGCGGTAGCCTCGGCGGTAACAAGAACTACGGGAATTTTAATCTTGTTCTCGCTCATGACGTTAAGCACGTTGAAGCCGTCAAGCACAGGCATGGAAATATCAAGCAGCATACCGTCAAATCCCGAGGACTTCTTTGTTATTATCTCAAGGGCGGAATAGCCGTTTTCTACCTCGGCGATTTCAAAACGCTTGCTTAAGATATTCCTCAGTATTCTTCTGTCAATTTCCGAGTCGTCTACGATAAGTAATCTTTTAATACGGGACATAAAAATCTCCTTGTTGTTTCTGTATCGGCTTTACTGCTGTATTTCAAGCCACGCCCTGATAGCATCGGTAGTTGCGTTATATTCCGCAGTAATCTCAGTCATCATACCGCACGCCTCGTCCCACTTTTCCGCCCGGAACAGCACAACCTGCTCGGTAAAGAGCTTGAAAAGCCCGTCCATTGACAGATTGCCGCAAAGTCCCTTAAGGGTATGGGAAGCGGCTAATGCGTCAGCCTTGTTATCAAGGGAAATTGCCTCCACAAGATTTTCGTAGTTCCTGTCATCAAGGAACTTCCGTAGCATTTTGGCGTACAGAGCCTCGTTGCCCATAAATCTTTTTACAGCGCTTTCAACGTCTATTCCTGCATTTATAAGTAAATCAAAATTCATAGCCTTTTTCCCTTCGGGAATCCTCCTTTTATTAACGATATACTATTTTTCCTGCAACACCTATGCAGACTGGGCTTTCTGAGTCTGTCCAGAGAGTTCTGCAATGGTACTCGCAGCTTTTTTCCCTGCTCTTCGTAACAATGCTTCCCGTCATATCAACCATGGGGTTATCAACGGTTGCTGCGGCAAGCTTTTCCGCAAGCTCCGCAAGGCTGCTGCTCGCTATACGGCGAACCTCCTCGTTTTCCAAAGGCTCGGTGATTATGCGGTTAAGACCAAGCTGGCGGGCGGCGTTTCCCGAAAGAGTAAGCACAGGCGGGGTTTTCTGGAAGGAGAAGAAAATATCCGAAAGCTCGGTTTCGTAGAAATCCGCCTTTGAGCGCTCAAACTCAATCTGCTGAAGCATCTGCCCGGAAGCCGCAAGGTCGCTGTTGTTTATAATCTCGTCGGTAAGGCTCTGCATTTCTCTTCTGTCGTGAACCGTGCTGATATTGTTGTTCTGTAAATCCTCCTTAAGCTTATCGCTTATGTCCTTAAGACATTCGATAAGAAGAGGATTGAACACTCCGCACTCCCCGCCGCATATCATTTCAATCGCCTTTTCGTGTGTATATGCCTTTTTGTAGCAGCGCTCGCTTGTTAAAGCGTCGTAAACGTCGGCAATTGAAACAACCTGAGCGGAAATCGGTATTTCGTCCCCCTTAAGTCCGTCGGGATAGCCCTTTCCGTCGTAGCGCTCGTGGTGCCAGCGGCATATTTCGTAGGAAGCCTTTAAAAGCGGCTCCGACTGGAAATCCGAAAGGTTTTTGAGCATTGCTGCGCCTATTTCGGAATGGGTTTTCATTATCTCGTATTCGGAAGGAGTAAATCTGCCGGGCTTATTCAGAATATTGTCGGGAATTGCAATTTTTCCTATGTCGTGGAGAGATGAAGCGGTGCTTATAAGCCGTATATCCGCCATTGAAATATCATATCTCTTGCTTTTCTTTACAAGCTGGTGCAGCAGCAGCTCGGTTATGATGTTGATATGTACAACGTGAGCGCCGCTTTCTCCGTTTCTGAACTCAACTATATGGCTTAAAATTGCTACCATAAGCTTGTTGTTCTTTTCCTTCTCGTAAATCTGGCTTGCAACTATATCAACAAGACGGCGCTGCTTTGCATAAAGGGTAATGGCGTTCTTTACTCTGCGCTGGACAACAGCAGCCTCAAAGGGGCGTCCCACATAGTCTGCTGCTCCCATATCGTAAGCCTTGGTGATAAAATCCGTGGAGCTTTCAGCGGAAATCATAATTACGGGTACTTCCTCGATTATGCCGTACCTGTTCATACATTCAAGCACGTCATAGCCGTCTGTTCCGGGCATTACTACATCAAGCAGAACAAGGTCAATCTCGCTTGCGCTCTTGTTGAGAATTTGAAGGGCTGCGTCTCCGCTGTCCGCCTCTATAATCTCATATTCGGAGCTTAAAATTTCCGACAGAAGTACTCTGTTTATCTCCGAATCGTCAACAATTAAAATCCTGTAGTTTTTCCCCGCAGCCTTACCCATATTACCTCCCGCATTTTCCAACAATCATTATTCCCGTTTTCAGCATCTGCCGAAGCTAAGCTAACTGCTTCCAGAAAACGGTTTAATTTAACGCATTCAATAAACAATTAATTATAACACTACTGTCGAAAGTTGTCAATGGTTTCAAGGGGTAAATCGAAATTTGTATCTATTATCAAAATACTGCAAGGCATATATTATCTGCTTGGTGATAATGCACTACAGCAATTTACAATATTTGTGCAGGCAGTCTGAGGTACGGATTTTAGCCTGCTGCCTCAAAACAGAGGCGTTACCTATAAGCGCCGATAAAATAGTTCGGTATATTCGGATTTTTATGAATCAATCGGCGAAGCCGATACCACTATTGTTCAATATTCTTTTTTACCTCCCGCTAAGGTCGTAGCAATAATACTTCTCCTGCCTGTTATATTTAAGCTCAATACCAAAAATCTCCCCGATTATATTGCTTTCGCAGACTTTTTCGGGACTGTCGCAAACCGCCGCCTTTCCCTTGTGAAGCACCGCAATACTGTCCGAAAAGCCAAAGGCAAGAGGCAGGTCGTGCATAACCGCAGCTATTCCCTTTCCACTGTCTGCAAGAGAGCGAAGAGTTTTCATAAGCATAAGCTGATGTGTTATATCAAGATAGGAGGTAGGCTCGTCCAGCAGGATATAATCCGCGTCCTGTGCCAAAGCCATGGCGATAAAGGCGTTCTGCCGCATACCGCCTGAAAGAGCGGAAAGGGGCTTTTCACAAAGTCCGGAAATACCCAGCTTTTCCATAGCGCTTACGGCAATTTCCTTGTCCCTTTCGCTGTATCGTCTGGGATAGGAAAGGTGAGGAAATCTGCCGTGGAGCACCATCTGCCCAACAGTCATATCCGGCACTCCCTTTCCCTGAGGAAGATAGGCTATTTTTTGGGCAAGCATCTTTCGCGGAAGCTCTGCTGTGTTTATCCCGTCCACAAGAATTTCTCCCGAGCAGGGAGCGATAATGCCCGCAGCTGCCTTTAAAAGAGTACTTTTTCCCGAGCCGTTTACGCCCACAAGAGAAATAAGCCTTCCCTTTTCTATGTGCAGGCTGAAGTCCTTTAAAACCTCGTTTTTTCCGTAATAGGCGCATAACCTTTTTATCTCAATCACGGCTGTGACCTCCCTTCCCTTTTATAAGAATGAACAAGAAGAAAGGTGCGCCGAAGAAGGACATTATTATTCCAACTGGTATCTCGTAGGGTGCGAAAAGGGTTCTTGCGGCAGTATCGCAAAGGCACACAAATGCCCCGCCGAACAGCCCGCAGAGAGGTATAAGGCGGGAGGCTTTGCTTCCTGCAATACGCCTTACCGCATGGGGTACGATAAGTCCTACAAAGGAAACAAGTCCCGCAAGGCTTACAGCGCAGCCTGCCAGCAAAGCGGCAAGCAGCAGAAACAGCGTTCTCATAAGGGCGGTATTCATTCCAAGCCCCTTTGCGCTTTCGTCGCCGAGAGTAAGCACGTCAAGCTCGTTTGTAAGGGTAAGCAGGACTGCCGCCGTCAGCAAAATCGCAATTGCCGCAGGAAGCAGCTTGTCGTAGGTTACGGCGGAAAATTCCCCGATTTTGAAGTTGTTGCTCATAACGCCCACGTCGGGAAAAAAGGTTACAATTGCGTCTGTAACAGCGCCCAGAAGGCTGTTCACCGCAACGCCGATAAGTATTACAGTACCCCTTGAAGCGCCACATTTCCGAGCGCCAAGGCTTACCAGCATAACCACTGTGAAGCCTCCGAGAAAGGCGGAAAGGGAAAGCTGCCAGCCGCCGTAAATTCCGAGGGCTGTACAAATCGTAACCGCAAGACCTGCTCCCGAGTTTACGCC
>JBJERK010000211.1:4338-11341 GCA_051882255.1 Ruminiclostridium sp. | reverse complement strand
TTGAGGCGGCTTCGCCGCCGCACACCGCGGAACGCGGGGCGCGCCCGAAGGGCGCAACATACATCAAAGCCCGCTGTTCACATTTCTCTTAAAAGTGAACAGCGGGCTTTTATTCAATTATTCTTCGCTCTCCGAAGCAAACTGGCTAGGGTGTCTTGTGAAGAAATCAACTCTCGGCTCAAGGAATTTCAGCTTGTGACCTTCCCCGGCAAAAGCGCTCATCGGCTCAAAAATCTTGTCCCAGCTCCAGAAGCTTTCGTCCATTTGCAGGTATTCAAGCAGCATTTCCGTTCCCTTCGGCGCCATGGGGTGAAGCAGTACAGCAGCAGTCCTTATCATGTGGAACACGTTCACTAAGGTCTTTCTTCGCAGCTCGCTGTCCTCGTTCTTGTCTGCGTCTCCAAGGTTCTTAGCCATATACTTGCTCGCCTTTCTGATGTAGCTGTCAAGAACATAGGTAGCCTGGTGGAACTCAAAGCGGTACATAAACCGCTCGTAGTCAAGGATAGCCTTCTTAGCGTCTGCAAGTACCTGCTCCTCGATTTCTCCGAAAGGTAAAACTCCGTCGTAGTACTTCTGGGTTGTATAGAAGCAGGTGCGTATAATGCGGTTGAATACGTTTGAGAGCAGGAAGCCGTCCTTTACAACAGGGTCCGGGTCTTCGGGCTTTGCGTCGGGGTTTAAAGGCTTTGGCTGGAAGCTTACGCTCCTTTGTCCCAGTCCCAGTCCGAGATAGTGCATTCTCAGCTGCTCAGCGGTATAGTAGTCAAGTAAATCCTGCGCCATAGGCGGCTTTACGCTGCCTGAGCTGGAGGCCTTCTTGTCAAGGAAAAGTATGTGATTGTTGGCGCAGAGGATAGGAAGCTGCATTTCTCCCTCAGGCGGCTCGTCTGTGTTCTGTTCACCTTTTTGCAGAGCCATGAACATAGCCATTTCCGCAACGCCATAGAAGTAGATGTTGTCAGCACCGATAAACTGGTAAACCTGTGCGTCCTTTGAGCACCAGAAATCCTTCCATTCCTCGGTGTTCCTGCCCTTCTGCTCAAGGGCTGCAACCGTAAAGGAAATAGGCGCCCAGAGGGATTCGGGCCATACCCATACGGTAAGCGGGTCCTCTCCCTCAAGCACAGGTGCAGGCACGCCCCATTCGATATTGCCCGTAAGGCGGAAGGGGACAAGGGTCTTGCCCGTTCTGAAACGTATTCCGTTGGCGGAGAGAACGTGGCACGCCTTGTTCATCTCGTCCAGTTCTGTGAACGCAATCGTAAAGGAGGGCTTTTTCTTCTCCTCGATAAATTCGTGGGGCGGAAGCAGCTCCTTAACCTTCTCGTAGGCTTCAAGCAGCTCGTTCTTGATATGGATAACAGGATCCTGCAAAAACTCAGAAATCGTCTTTGTTACGAGGGGACGCACGTTCTTCTGCTTTGCGATTTTTGCGGCGTACTCCTTCATAAGTCCATTGTATGAGGGCAGGTCGAAGTACCAGTTGTCAACGCTCTTCATTATGGGCGTTTCACCTGTAAGGGTACTTTTCGGGTCGATAAGGTTTTCGGGCATATACTGATGTCCCAGGTCGCACTCGTCTGCATAGCCCTTTTCGGAGTTACAGCCGTCAACAGGACATTTTCCGATTACCTGACGTCCGTTGAGGAAGCAGCCTGCCTTTTCGTCGTAGAACTGCATTGTGCTGATTTTCTTAAGGTGTCCGTTCTCATAAAGCCGTCTTATGAACAAATCCGAAACCTGGTTGTGTATTTCAGCAGTCCTTCCCAGTCCCGAAGCGCCGAAAATGTCAAGGCTAATCATATAGTCGTCAAGGGTTTTCTTCTGCGCTTCGTGGTTGCTTCTTACGAAGTCCCGGATAGTGCCGTCAAACTTACCCTCGGCGCAAAGCTTACGGTAGCTTTCCGCAATAGGCGAGCCGTAGCAGTCCGTACCTGAAACGAAGATAACGTTGTCCTTGCCTAATCTGTCCCGCAGAAATCTTGCGTAAACGTCTGCGAAAACGAAAACGCCGCCGATGTGACCGAAGTGGAGGGTCTTGTTGCCGTAGGGCATACCGCCTGTGATGATAGCTCTCTTGGGGAATACGGGGCGCTCAGGCTCCCGTCTTACAAATTCCCCGCCGTTTTTCTCCTTGCTCATACTTTTGTTCCTTTCAGTTCTTAAGCTTTTCCAAGCTTTTATTTAATCTGTTTATTGACTCGTCCTTTCCGAGTATCTCCATAAGCTCAGTTGCGCCGCCGGGGGTTACGGAAAGTCCCGAAACGCCTATTCTTACTGCCCACATAACAGCTCCCGCCTTAACGCCCTTTTCCTCGGCGATTTTCTTAAGCTCTTCGAAAAGAACGTCGTTTTTCCAGTCGGCTATGTTTTCGAGTGCAGGAACAGCGTACTCCAGAATTTCTGCACAAAGCTCCTTGGTTGTCTTGTTCTTCTTGTTCACGAACAGCTCGGTATCATAGTCGGGAAGACCCTTTACGAACTCCGCCTTTTCGTTCACCTCGGGGAACACGGAAATTCTTGTCTGAATGAGCCGCGCCAGCTCCCTATTATCCGCAAAAGCCTTCACGTCCTCGTTATAATAGGGCTTCGCCATTTCCATAAAGGTTTCAAGGGGCAGCTCCTTTATATAGTGGCTGTTGAACCAGAGCAGCTTTTCATAATCAAAAACTGCGGGGGACTTGCTAATGCCCTCAAGAGAGAAAACCTTTTCAAGCTCCTCGATAGTGAAAAACTCCTGATTTGTGTCCTTGGGGCACCAGCCTGTGAATGCCATATAGTTTATAATCGCTTGGGGCAGGTAGCCGTTCTTTACAAGCTCCTGGAAGCTTACCGAGCCGTGTCTTTTGGACAGCTTGCTTGTTGTGCCGTCCTCGTTTCTGCCCATAAGCAGGGGCAGGTGGCAGTAAACCGGTCTTTCCCAGCCGAAGGCGTCGTAAAGCAGGACATATTTCGGCGTGGAGGTGAGGTATTCGCAGCCTCTTACAACGTGAGTTACGCCCATAAGGTGGTCGTCCACAACGTGGCAGAAGTTGTAGGTGGGGAAGCCGTCGGCTTTAATAAGAATCTGATCCTGAAGCTCGCTGTTTTCGATTTCGATATGACCGAAAACCGAATCCTCGTAGCCCGTGCTGCCCTCTAAGGGCATTTTCTGACGGATTACAAAGGGAATACCCGCCGCAAGGTTCTTTTCAACCTCGTCCTTTGAGAGATTGCGGCAGTGGCGGTCGTAGCCTGCGCCCAGGTCGCCCTCCTCGTGTATCTTTTCAAGCCGCTCCTTTGTGCAGAAGCAGTAATAGGCATATCCCTTTTCGATAAGCTCCAGGGCGTACTTCATATAGATGTCCTTGCGCTCGCTCTGTATATAGGGTCCGTTTGGACCTCCTACGTCGGGTCCCTCGTCGTGGGTCATTCCCGTCATTTTCAGAGTGCTGTAGATAACGTCAACTGCGCCCTCAACGTAGCGCTCCTGGTCGGTATCCTCGATACGCAGAATAAACTTTCCCTTGTTGGCTCTTGCAAGAAGAAAAGCGTAAAGCGCAGTTCTTAAGTTTCCTATATGCATAAAGCCTGTGGGGCTTGGTGCAAATCTTGTAACAAAATTCTCTGACAAAATATTTCCCTCCGGTATTATAATTAATATAAAGTATATTATATGACAAAAAGCGGCTTTTGTCAATAATTTTGAGCCGCCGCTTTTGCTTACTGCAAAAAAAATTAAAAATAGCTATTGACATTAGCAAAAATCGTGCTATAATAGTGTTAGCACTCAAAGGTTGAGAGTGCTAAAATCAATCAAAACATCTGAAAGGAATGACCAAAAATGGCAAAAAAGCAGTTTAAGGCGGAATCAAAGCGCTTGCTGGAAATGATGATAAATTCAATATATACTCATAAGGAAATCTTCCTCAGAGAGCTTATATCCAACGCAAGCGACGCTATGGACAAGCTTTATTTCAAGTCCATGCAGGAAAACTTAGGACTTACACGAGAGAATTTTGAAATCAATATTTCTGCCGACAAGGAAAAGAGAACAATCACAATCTCCGATAACGGAATCGGTATGGACAAGGAGGAGCTGGAGAACAACTTAGGCGTTATCGCCCAGTCAGGCTCCTTCAAGTTCAAGCAGGAGAACACCGATACCGATAAGGAGGAGGTTGACGTTATAGGACAGTTCGGCGTCGGCTTCTATTCCGCATTTATGGTTGCGAAAAAGGTTACTGTTCTTACAAAGAAGTACGGCGAGGAAACCGCTTACCTCTGGGAATCCGAAGGAGTTGACGGCTACAGCATTACTGAAGCCGAAAAGCAGGACTGCGGCTCGGAAATCACCCTTTATCTTAAGGAAAACAGCGAGGAGGAGGACTATGACGACTTCCTTGCCGAGTATAAAATCAAGAGCCTTGTAAAGAGATATTCCGACTATATCCGCTACCCGATTAAGATGGAATGTACCCACCGTCATCTTAAGGAGGGAACGGAAAACGAGTATGAGGAGCATAAGGCGGTTGAGGTTCTCAACAGCATGGTGCCTATCTGGAAGAAAAATAAGACCGAGCTTACTGAGGAGCAGTACAACGAGTTCTACAAGGAGAAGTTCCTTGACTACAACGACCCGCTTACTCATATCCACTCCAAGACTGAGGGTACTGCCACATACAACGCACTGCTCTATATCCCGAAAAAGGCGCCCTTCGACTACTACACAAAGGAATACGAAAAGGGACTCCAGCTTTATTCAAGCGGCGTTCTGATTATGGAGAAATGCTCCGACCTGCTTCCCGACTATTTCAGCTTTGTAAAGGGACTTGTGGACAGCGAGGATTTGTCCCTGAATATTTCCCGTGAAATGCTCCAGCACGACCGTCAGTTAAAGCTTATAGCAAAGAGCATTGAGCGCACAATCAAGAACGAGCTGAAAAAGATGCTCAACAACGAGCGTGAAAAGTACGAGGAGTTCTGGAAGAATTTCGGTTTACAGATTAAGTTCGGTCTTTACAGCAGCTACGGAATGAACAAGGAGCTGCTCAAAGACCTGCTTATGTTCTACTCCTCCTCCGAAAAGAAGCTTGTTACAATAGACGAGTACATTACCCGTATGAAGGAGGACCAGAAGTACATCTACTACGCTTGCGGCGAAACCGTTGCAAAGATAGACAGCCTGCCCCAGACGGAAATCCTTAAGGACAAGGGCTACGAAATCCTGTATATGACCGACAACGTGGACGAATTTGCGCTCCAGATGCTTATCGACTACGAGGGCAAGGAGTTCAAGTCGGTGCAGTCCAGCGACGTTGACCTTGAAACCGAGGAGGAAAAGGCGGAGAAGAAGGAAAAGGCTGAGCAGAACAAGGATTTGCTTGAAGAAATGAAGAAGGCGCTTGCAGGTAAGGTTGCGGACGTTCGTCTTTCTGCAAGACTGCGCTCTCACCCCGTCTGCCTCTCCAGCGACGGCGCTGTTTCTATCGAAATGGAAAAGGTTCTCGGCGCTATGCCCGAGGGCGGCGGAAAGCCGAAGGCGGACAAGGTGCTTGAAATCAACTCAAATCACCCGATTTTTGAAAAGCTGCGCTTCCTCTGCGACAACGACAAGGAGAAGCTTGCGGTTTACGCCGATATTCTCTACGACCAGGCTCTGCTTATCGAGGGAATAAATATTGAGAATCCTGTTGACTACTGCAACAAGATTTGCGATTTAATGGTATAAAAGAATAGCGAGGCGCCCCAAAGCGAAAGCTTCGGGGCGCTTTTCCTTATCTTAAAGACTTTTTCGACAAGAAATGAATGTTGAATAACGAATAACAAAGAATGAGCAGATTGCTGCACGGCGGCTCTTGCTATTCCGCTGTAGTTGCAGCTCCCTGCTTCTGCCGGTCACGGAAATTCTCTCTGTCAGCAAAATTTCCCTTGCCGCCGAAGCCGCCTCCTCCGCCCGAGGACATATTGCCCATATCGGTCAGGCTGAGGCTTCCCGTATCCACAAGAGCCGAGCTGTCAGCGGACTGCCCCTCCTCGGTAGAGGGGATAGCGCCGCTGAGCTGTCCCTTTACGCTTTCTGCCCTTAAAAGACAGAATTCCTTTATAGCGGAAACTCCCTTTTCAAACTCCTCGTAGGTGCAGAATTTCGTCGGGTCCTTTTCTACATAGGGCGAGATAAGCGCCGCTGTTCTGTCGATAAGTGAGGCAAAATCCGTGTTTTCAACCAGTTCTGAAAGCCGCTCGTGGTAAATTTCGGTGTACTCCTCGCTTTCGAAAATCCAGCTTACCATAGGCCGGTCGGACATTCCGCCGGAAACGGGGCTGTCGATAGGTGAATTTACCTGCGACTGTGCATTTCCGCCGTTGAAGGTGCCGAAGGCAAGGTTGTAGTCCCAAGGTATCATGGACAGCTTTCCCTCATCTTCGTAAAGATAGTAGTTATGAATCATGCTGCCGGTGTAGCTGTCCCCGTTGCAGAGGAAATTATGCACAGCAAAGTAGCGTATTACCTCGTCGGTATCAACTGCGCTCTCAATATCTTCCCCTTCGTTCAGCGCCTTTAATGAAGCAATAAGCCGCTGCTTGTCGCTTTCGGTTATATCGGTCTTTGCGCTGTCGAAAATGTTCTTGTAGCTGTCGGGGTTATCGTCGGAGTAGATAAGCTTAACGTCGTCGCTTCCCATTCCGCCCATACCGCCCTTGTTTCCCCCGCCAAAGCCCTTGTTTTCGCTGTTCTGACGGTCGGGCGGAGTAAAGCCGCCGTTTTCGCCATTCTGCGGCAGGTCGGCAGGAGTAAAGCCATCGTTTTCTCTGTTCTGCGGCATATCGGGCGGATTGAAGCCGCCGTTATCACCGTTCTGCGGCATATCGGGCATAGTGAATCCGCCGTTTTCGCTGTTCTGCGGCATTTCGGGCGGAGTAAAGCCGCCGTTTTCGCTGTTCTGCGGCATATCGGGCATAGTAAATCCGCCGTTTTCGCCGTCCTGCGGCATATCGGGCGGATTGAAGCCGCCGTTAT
>JBJERK010000211.1:0-4238 GCA_051882255.1 Ruminiclostridium sp. | reverse complement strand
AATCCGCCGTTTTCGCCGTCCTGCGGCATATCGGGCGGATTGAAGCCGCCGTTATCGCCGTTCTGCGGCAGGTCGGCAGGATTGAATCCGCCGTTTTCGCCGTCCTGCGGCATATCGGGCGGATTGAAGCCGCCGTTATCGCCGTTCTGCGGCAGGTCGGCAGGATTGAATCCGCCGTTTTCGCTGTCCTCGCTGTTCTCGCTGTTCTCGCCGGCTGTGAATTTATCCATATCAAATTCCTTGCCGTTGCCTCTTCCGCCGCCGAAGCTCATGCTGTCCGGCTTATAAAGCTCGCCGTAATCGCTGCCGTAATTGCGGCTTAAGAAGGATTCCTCAACTCCCTCTACTGCAAGATAAAGTCCCCAGTCCTCGCCGTTTACCGTGATATAGACGTAGCTGCAAAGGGGAGCGTCTGCGCCCATTTCCGCCATTAGGGTATAGGCAAGGTAGTCCTTCATATAGGTGTTGTCCTGTATGATATTGTTCAGGCAGAGCTTGTCAAGTCCGTAGTAGCTTTTGGTGCTGTCGTAATGGTCGAACTCTATTTTGAAGCTGTATCTCTGGCTGTTCATTCGGGAAACGGTGCTTAAGGAGGTATTGCCCTTTGCCCTTATTGCAATATTCCTGAAGGCTTCCCCGTCGATAACCGCCGCACAAAGGGAATATTCCTCGTTTTCGCAGGTTTCGAGAAAGCCCTCCCAGTCGTTAATGACGATGTCAATGGTATGGACCTTAGAGGTATCAAAAAGGCGGCTTTCGTAGGCGGGAGAGGAGGACGCCTTTTCAAGCCCCAGTGCTTCCCCGTTTACGAAAACAAAGGTTATAATAAGAGAGAGAACCAGCCCGATTATACAGATTTTGTCAATCCACTTGCTTGTTGACATAAGGCTTTTCCTTTCTTTCGGGAGCAGTCACCTGCCCCGGAAATTATAGCTGACCTGTTTTCAGCCTGTATATTCTCCGTTGTAGCTTACGAGGACTGCGCTTAAAACGCCCTCCATATCGGAAAGCTTGTTTACAAAATCCGTGTTGTCGTCCTTAAGGCGGATTTCGGTGTTAAGCTCAATTTCCCCCTTCTGAGCGGATTTGCTCTTGATTACGCAGCGCAGGCAGTTCTCTTTAAGGAACTCAAGAGCCTTCTTTTCGCTGTCATGGTTTTCGCAGCGGATAACCGCAATATAGGGGTTGACGTGGGACTTTCTGTTTACGAAAACAAGGAGGATTACCCCGATAACCGCGCTGCCTACAACCGCAAGGGGTATCATTCCCGCCGCAAGCACAATGCCCGCCGCAATCGCCCAGAAAAGAAAGGCAATATCGAGGGGCTCCTTTATTGCAGTCCTGAAACGGACGATAGAGAGCGCGCCCACCATACCGAGGGAAAGCACAACGTTGCTTGTAACCGCAAGAATAACAAGGGTCGTAATCATAGTCAGCGCAAGCAGCGTAACCCCGAAGCCGGAGGAGTACATAACCCCCGCATAGGTTTTCTTATAGACGAAAAATATGAACAGCCCTATTCCGAAGGCGAGAATAAGTGCAGCCGCCATGTCAATAAGGCTTACGCTTGTTACGTTTTCAAGGAAGCTTGATTTGAAAATATCGCTGAATGTCATTTGTGTTTACCGTGCCTTTCGTTTTTGTTTTTGTTATTGTTTTTGATTTGTATTTTGGGTGCAGTAAGCGGTAAGAGGGATTTTTCTTCTTTCAGCAGGCTTTGCGGCTTCTGCTTACTGCACAAAAACCGACATTGACTACCCGTAAATCCTGCAGGCAGCATATTTTGAGAAAGCGCCTGTATTTCTGCCGCTTAGCTGTACAGCGTCACGGATAACCGAGGGGAGAAACTCGTCCCACTTAACCTCAAGTATTATAGCGCACGAGGCGGGGAGGGTTACGCAGTCTGCACTTAAAAAATCACGGCAGGAATAACCCGTTCTTATATCGTAGTCGAGAGTTACCCTTACGTTTCCTGCCGGATAAATGAACGCCTCCCGTGTGTAGTCAACAACTGCCTTAGGTTTAAGCCCCGTAAGCCGCATTTTTGCCGAAAGCTCGCTTAAAAGGGGCTTTTTTTCATCAGCCGCGGGTATCTCTCCCAGCAGGATTTTTTCTGCCTGCTCAGCGGTAATTACCTCGCTTTCCTTGCTGCAAAGCCCGTCAAGCTTGCTTTTCCTTTCAAGCCGTATATATGAGGTATCGCCGTTGTAATAGCGGATACGGAACTTTTCCCGCCTGCTTATCCCGTCAAGCTTTTCCTTAAGGGCAGTATCCTGCGGGGTGTCGAAGTACAGGCTTCGTATAAAGTATTTCCCGTTATCCGAGTGCGGGTCGGGCTTTGTTACAGCGGAAAGCCTCTGCCGCAGGGCTATCATATCCGAGTAGTTGATTTCGTGCTTTAATTCGTGACGAAAAGCCATAAACACCTTCCTTTCCTTAAGGCAATACCGCATAATTATTGTCGTGCGATTGCGCCGTCAGATTTTTCGTCATATTGTATAGAAATTTCGCAGGCATACTAACGTATGTCAAGAAATTTCTGTGCAAGATGACGTAAAAGATGCAAGCAAGCGTGCGGCAAAGGCGGCAGCTGTTAATTGTGCGGTGTTGCCTTAACATCAGTATAACAGAATTATACCCATACAAAGCGATAAGCATTTGTAAATTATTTGTAAATTTATTGACAAATATAAGAAAATTTGTTATAATTTTCGTATGAGTATACGCTTTAAGGCGGAATTTACGGAGGGATTTATGAGCGCTTCTGAAGGAATTACAAAGTATCTCAACGAAAAAATCGTGTTTGCTCATACGCTGATAGTTTTCGGCGTATGCGTTATTTTCGGAATTATAAACTTTGCTTCGGGTAACGCCCTTATCGGCGGGCTTATTGTAGGTGCAGGCGCAGTTGTTACCGGGCTTTGCTTTGCACTTAAGAATAAGGTTCAGCTTGTTACAAGAGGAACTATTCTTTCACAGGCTCAGCTTCTCATAATTATAATCATGTCTGCCGCAAAGCATGAGCTTCACGTTATGTTCCCGCTTATGCTGGCTTCTATGTCTATTGCGGCTATCTATTACAGCAAAAAATCCCTGATTATTCACTGGGCAATTATGAACGCGGCTTCGATTGTGGGCTTCTTCATGATGGATACCCTTTACAGCGGCGCAAGTGCTGAGGCAGTCATCAAGGGAATTGCGGGCATAAACATAGGCGCCTGCCTTATCATGTATCTTGTAAACAACAATCTTCACCATATCGGGGAAGTTCAGCTTGCAGGAGAAAAGACGGAGGGGCTTTTAGGACAGGTAAAGCAGCAAATGGACGAAACCAACGTCCTTATGGAGCAGCAGAGAAGCGTTGCGGCTCAGATTGCCGAGATTTCCTCCGAGGTCAATATGACTTCAGGCAAAATGAGGGATATTGCCGCAAGAATAAATGCTTCCGCCTCCGAGCAGCAGGACGCTATCACGGAAATTGCGGAGGAAATTGCAAATATCTCCGCCCAGACCGAGGAGAGCCTTACAGAGTCGGAAAATGCAGCCCGCTCCGCCCAGAGCAGCGCAGAGCTATTGCGCCGCAACAACGAGGCTATGCAGAGCATGGCGGCGGCTATGGAGGAGATAAAGCAGTCCTCCGAGCAGATAAGAAGCATTGTAGGAACAATAGAGGATATTGCCTTCCAGACCAACATACTTGCGCTTAACGCTTCAATCGAGGCGGCAAGGGCAGGAGAAGCGGGCAAGGGCTTTGCGGTAGTTGCGGACGAGGTAAGAAACCTTGCGGCAAGAAGCAGCGAGGCGGTAGAAAATACATCTTCGCTTATTGCAGGCTCTATTGAGGCGGTTGAGCGTGGAAATACGGTTGTAAGCGATATGATTGAGCGTATGAGCGAGGTAATAGCCTCCGCCGAGGAAAGCGCACACCACGCAGAGCTTATTACCGGTCTTTCCCAGAAGCAGGCTGAGTCAACCTTTGCGGTCAAGAAGCATGTTCTTCAGATTGAGCAGCTTGTGACCGACAGCACAAAAACCTCGGCGGAAAGCACGGAGATTGCTGAAAAGGTGGCTGACGACGCTACGAGAATGGACAGTATTGTTCATAGCTTCAAATAATAGGAACTACATGAATAGTTGCAGACAGGCAGACATTGGGTCTGCCTGTTTTGGTTTTTGGGAAGGAGCGCCGCCGCTTTAGCGGCGGCGCAAATCTGCGCGCCCGCTAAAGCGGGCGCGCG